>NZ_JBSFNQ010000014.1:0-117199 GCF_053981115.1 Streptomyces sp. NPDC003691
CGGTGCATCGCCGTCGGCGAGGAGGTGAGCCCGGAGGCCCACGACCCACCCGAACCCAGACAAGGCGGGTCACGACCCCACGTAGCAACGGTCACCCAGCTTTTCAGCCCCGCCGGCGTTTGAGGCGCAGAAGCCGCCCGCACCCCGCGGGCAAGGCACACCCCCGGGCCCCAGGGGGCAAGCAACCCCAGCGGGAGGCACCCCGGCGGGAGGCGAACTAGTGGGTCTCCGTGACCTTGGCGAGGGCCCTCGGGGCGTCGGGGTCCTGGCCCCGTGCCAGGGTCACCTCGTACGCCAGCAACTGGAGCGGCAGGATCTCCAGAATCGGCTGGAGATCCTCCGGCAACCCGTTCACCGGCAGGACGAAGCCCGCGGACGCCGCCGCCACCTGCCGCGCCGGGCCCACGACCACCAGGTCCGCGCCGCGGCCCCGGAGCCGGTCCAGGACCGGCTGGAGCGCCTCGCCGCCGCGCCCGTCGGTGACCACGGCGATGACCGGCGAGATGTTGTCGACCATGGCCAGCGGCCCGTGCAGCAGATCGGCGCCGCTGTACGACAGGGCCGGGATATAGCTGGTCTCCATCAGCTTCAGCGCGGCTTCCTTCGCCGTCGGGTAGCCGTAGCCGCGGGAGGTGATCACCATCCGCTCGGCGAAGCGGTACCGGGAGGCGAGCTGGCGTACCTCGTCACCGCGGGCCAGCACGCGTTCGGCCAGCGCGGGCAGGGCCTCGGCGTCCGTGCCGGTGGCGCCGCGGAGGCCCTCCACGAAGAGGTAGAGCGCCAGCAGGGACGCCGTGTACGTCTTGGTCGCGGGGAGTGCCTTCTCGGGGCCCGCGAGGATGTCGATGTGAAATTCGGAGACCGCGGCCAGCGGTGAGTCGGGGTTGTTGGTGACGGCCAGGGTCACCGCGCCCGCGTCCCG
This sequence comes from Streptomyces sp. NPDC003691, assembly GCF_053981115.1. Classification (NCBI taxonomy): domain Bacteria; kingdom Bacillati; phylum Actinomycetota; class Actinomycetes; order Kitasatosporales; family Streptomycetaceae; genus Streptomyces; species Streptomyces sp. NPDC003691. The sequence continues at coordinate 923 of NZ_JBSFNQ010000014.1, forward strand.
GGCGGCCCGGGTGGAGGCGACCAGGTCCGGGGAGCCGCCGGACTGGCTGACGGTGATCACCAGGACGTCCCGCAGATCGGGCCGGGCCCCGTACGCCGTCGTGGTGGACATGGAGGTCAGCCCGCACGGCAGCCCGAGTTTGATCTCCAGCAGATATTTGGCGTAGAGCGCCGCGTTGTCCGAGGTGCCGCGCGCGGTCAGCAGGACGAACCGTGGCGCGCGGGCCGCGACGGCCTCGGCGGTCTCCCGGATGCGCGGTGCGCCCTCGTCGAGGATGCGCCGCAGGACGGCGGGCTGTTCCGCCATTTCGCCGGCCATGATGCGCCCGGGGCGCTCCCGGTGCTCACCGCCCGCCGACGCCGTATCCGTCGCAGCCATGTGTCGCGCCTCCAGCCCAGCCGGTCCGGGTACCGCGAGGGCCGCCCCGGGCGTCGAACGCCCGGGGCGGCCCCCCGGTACAGCACACGGTCCGTTTCGGTCAGACCACCGGGCTCGCGCCGGTGATGACCTCCGCGGCGGCGCGTCCGCAGACGCGGGCGGCGCCGTGGGTCGCGATGTGCAGCGCCCCGGTCGGCTCGGCCCCGTTGAGGCCCATCTCCACCACGACCGTGTCCGGCCGGGCGGTGACGAGCGCGTCGAGAGCCGCCGCCATCCAGTCGTGGCGGTGGACGTCGCGTACCACTGCGACGATCCTACGGTCCCCGGCCGCGGCCAGCACCTCGCCGGCCAGGCCGGCGGCCTGGTCGGCGGGAACGTCGCCGTGGGTGGCCGAGAGCGTGCCCGGCACCAGGGCGGTCAGTTCCCCGGCGACACCCCAGGGGGTCTCGTCGCCGACGGCGATGTTCGCCTCGGGGGCGAAGGTCGCCACGTACGCCGGTTCGCTGAGCGGCTTGTACGGCTCCTTGCCGGGGGTCACCTGGACGGCCCGGCGGGCGGCGACGAGACCGATGTCGGCCAGGTCGCGGCCGATGCCGCCGGTTTCCCCGCCGCGGACGCCGGGCGCGGTCCCCTCCTGCGTTTCCGCGCCCGGCGCCGCGACGGCCCCCCGTGCCCGGCGCGTCCAGTCGGCGAGGGCGCGGACCCGCGCCGCCGCGTCGGCCAGACGTTCCTCGGGCAGGTCGCCCTCCCGGACCGCGGTGACGATCGCGTCCCGCAGGGCCAGGACGGTCCCCTCGTCCGCCAGTCCGCCGCCGACGCAGATCGCGTCGGCACCGGCGGCGAGCGCGAGGACGGAGCCTCGTTCGATTCCGTACACCGCGGCGATGGCCTGCATCTCCATACCGTCGGTGACGATCAGCCCGTCGAAGCCGAGCTCCTCGCGGAGCAGCCCGGTGAGGATCCGGGGGCTGAGGGTCGCCGGGCGGTCCGGGTCGAGCACGGGCAGCAGGATGTGCGCGCTCATCACGGCCTTGGTGCCGGCCGCGATGGACTCGCGGAACGGCAGCAGGTCCCGGGCGTGGAGGGTTTCCAGGCCCACGTCGATGCGGGGCATCGAGTGGTGCGAGTCGACGTTGGTGTCCCCGTGGCCGGGGAAGTGCTTGACGCAGGCCGCGACACCGGCGTCCTGGAGCCCCTGGACGTACGCGACGGTGTGCCGCGCGGTCAGGGCCGCGTCGGCGCCGAACGAGCGGACGCCGATGACGGGGTTGTCCGGGTTGGCGTTGACGTCCGCGGACGGCGCCCAGTTGAAGTCGACCCCGCAGGCGGCGAGCCGCCGGCCCAGCTCGTGGGCGACATCGCGGGTGAGCGCGGTGTCGTCCACGGTGCCGAGCGCGTAGTTGCCGGGGAAGGAGGAGCCGTTGACGACCTCCAGCCGGGTGACGTCACCGCTCTCCTCGTCGATGGCGACGAGGAGGTCGTCCCGCTCGGCCCGGAGCTGCGCGTTGAGCGCGGTCAGCTGCTCGGGGGTGGTGATGTTCCGTCCGAAGAGTCCGACGGCGCCGAGGCCGTCGGCGATCTGCCGGAGCAGCCACTCGGGGGCTGTGGTGCCCTCGAAACCGGGCTGGAGAACGGCGAGCGCGTCCCGGCTCAGCCGGTCGGTGGTGCGTACGTCGTTGGTCATGGAGGTCATCCCTGGTTATCCCTTCACAGCGCCGTCGCTGAGGCCGCCGACCGCCCTGCGCTGGAGGTAGAGGAAGAGCAGCAGGACCGGAATGGCGAAGAGGGTGGACGCCGCCATGGTGGCGCCCCAGTCGTTGCCGAAGACGGACTGGAAGCCGGCGAGCCAGACCGGCAGGGTCTGGTATTCGACCTGCTTGTTGAGGACCAGCACCATCGGGAACTCGTTCCAGGCGGTGATGAAGCCGAACATCGACGTCGACATCAGACCGGGCGCGAGCAGCGGCAGGATCACCTTGAGGAAGGCCTGGCGGCGGGTACAGCCGTCGACCATCGCGGCCTCCTCCAGCTCCGCCGGCACGGCGGCGACGAAGCCGCGGAGCGTCAGGAGGGTGAAGGGCAGGATCATCACCATGTAGAAGAGCGTCAGCGGCACCAGGCTGTTGAGCATGTCGGCGTCGCGGACGATGAAGTAGATGGCGATGACCATGACTTCCCAGGGCGCCATCTGGGCGACCATGAAGCCGATGATGAAGCCGCGGCGGCCCTTGAAGCGCATCCGGGCCAGGGCGAAGGACGCGGCCAGGGCGATGATCAGCGAGAAGATCACCGCGAGCAGGGTGACGGTGAACGAGTTTCCGACGAACGTCCAGAAATTGTCCGCGTCGACTGCCGTCTTGAAATGCTTCATCGTCGGATCGGTCGGGAACCAGACCGGGGTGTCCGTGACGATGTCCGTGGTCTTCTTGAATGCCGTCGAGAACATCCAGTAGACCGGGAAGATAAAGACCAGCACGAGGATTACGGCGGTGGCATTGGGCCAGAAGCGGCCGAACAGCGAGCGCTTCATCGCTGGTCCTCCTCTTGCTTGAGAACGATCCGGAGGTAGTAGGCGGTCAGCAGCAGCATGATGACGATGGTGAGCATCGCGATGGCCGAGCCCATGCCGTAGTGCTGGTTGCCGATGCCCTCGATGTACGCGTACACCGGGAGGATCTCGGTGAGCCGGTCCGGACCGCCGGCGTTGATCGTGTAGACCTGGACAAACGCCTTGAAGACCCAGATGATCTCCAGGAACGTGGTGGCGTAGAGGAACGGCCGCAGGAACGGCATGGTCACCGAGGTGAAGCTGCGCCAGGCGTTGGCACCGTCCAGTGCGGCGGCCTCGTACAGCTCCTTGGGGATCGTGGTGGTCGCCGCGTAGAGGCTGAGGGCGACGAAGGGTATGGACTGCCAGACGATCAGCAGGGTCACCACGAAGAAGGTGGAGAACTGGGTGCCGAACCAGTTGTGGTCGGCCATCCCGTCGAAGCCGAGCTGGACGAGGACCCAGTTGATGACGCCGAACCGCTGGGCGAAGAGCCACTGGTAGACCGTGCTGGAGGCGACCACCGGCATGGCCCAGGCGAGGACGAGCGCAATCATGAGGGTGATGCGCATCTTCTTGCCGAGGCGGGCGAGCAGCAGACCGACGATGGTGCCCAGGACCATGATCAGCAGGACGTTGACGCCCGCGAAGACGATCGAGCGGCCGGTGACCCGCCAGAAGTCCGGACCGGTGAGGATATCCCGGTAGTTGTCTATGCCGTTCCACTCGGTGAGACGCTGGATCAGCTGTCTCATATTGAGGTTCTGGAACGACAGAATCGCGTTGTTGACCAGGGGCCAGCCCAGGAAGACCAGGGTGGCGGCCACCGCGGGAAGCAGCAGCAGATAAGGAACGAAATCGCCCGCCTTACGCGGTGCGGAGGGCCTGCCCTTGCCCTTGACCGGAGGCTCGGACGCCTCCGCGGGGCCGGACGGCGCCCGTTCGGTCTGCACGGTCATGCTCGCCATCTCTTCCTAGGCGCTTTGGGGACAGCAGTCGGCGGCCGGGGCAGGGGCGTTCGCCCCCGCCCCGGCCGCCGTGACAGTTACTGCTTCTGAGCCAGGCGCTTGTTGAACTCGCCCTCGACCTGCTTGGCGGCCTCCGCCGGGGTCTTACCGTTCACCACGGCGGTGAGGTAGGTCTTGATCGGGTTGGGGGCGTTCTCGACGGCGGCCCACTCGGCGATCAGCGGGGTCGTGCCGCCGAACTTCGCGGACGGGGCGGCGGCCTCGGCGACCGGGTTGCCCGTCAGGTTGGAGTTCAGGGACTCCTTGTTCGGGATGACGCCGCTGGCCTTGGCCAGGCCGCCCTCGAACTTGTCGGAGAGCGCAATCTTCAGGAACTCCTTGGCGAGCGCCTGCTTCTTGCTGTTCTGCGCGACGGCGAGGTTGGAGCCACCGAGGAAGACACCCTCGGGCTTGTCGGCGGTCTCACCGGGGATGGTGAAGTAGCCGAGCTCCTTCTCGATGGCCGGGTTCGCCTTGATGGCGGTGGCGCCCTCCCAGCCCATGCCGATGAAGGCACCGGTCTTGCCCTGGGCGAAGATGTCGGCCTGCTGCGGGGTGGCCTCGTCCTTGTCCTTGGGGGCCTTGGAGTAGGCCTGGAGCTTCTTGTACTCCTCGGCCGCGGCCTGGACCTTCGGGTCACCGAGGTTGGAGACCCACTTGTCGCCGTCCTTCTTGACGAGCTCGCCGCCCTGACCGATGACCAGGCCCACGAAGTGGTACCAGTTCTGGCCGGGCAGGTAGATCGGCTCCTTGCCCTTCGCCTTGATCTTGTCGAGCGCGGCGTAGAACTCGGCGCGGGTCTTCGGCGGCGCGGTGATGCCGGCCTCGGCGAAGACCGACTTGTTGTAAACGACGACGCGGTTCGCGAAGTACCACGGGGCGGCGTACTGCTTGCCGTCGAAGACGGACGCCTTGTTGAGGGACTCGGACCAGTCGGCGCCGATCTCCTTCTTCAGGTCACCCAGGTCCGCGAGGCCGCCGGTCTTGGCGTAGGCGGGGGTCTGGGTGTTACCGATCTCGAAGACGTCCGGCGGGGTGTCCTCGGAAAGAGCGGTCGTCAGCTTCTGCTGAATACCGTTCCACGCCTGCTTCTCGTACTTCAGCGTGGCACCGGTCTGCTTCTCGAACTCGGCAGTCAGATCGGCCAGCCAGGCGTCGGGCGTCGAACCGTCCATCGCCCAGAACGTCAGGGTCTGACCCTTGAAGCCGTCCTTACCGGAACCGCCCTCGTTGTCCTTCTTGTCGTCCGAGCCACACGCGGCAACACTGACCAACATGCCCGCGACACCGATCGCCGCGATGAGCTTGCGCTTCACGCCACCCTCCTAAGGGATGCCTGCCACCCCGCCCAAAACGAAGCCATACGCGAAAGTACTGCCTGGGGCTGGGACCCGGTCTTTAATGGTTTAGACCAGTACCCGGAGCTTGGCCTAGACCTTTCGGGCTGTCAAGGCTCGATAAACATGCCTGTCCAGTCCGTTATCGGACCGACATCTGGGCATCATCCGGGCAGGCTTGAGGCCTCCGCTTGGACTAGACCAACCCTAGTCCCCTCGGTGTATAAGAAGCAGTGGTGTCCAGCCTGAAGGCAGAAAACAGGAGGGACAGGGTCACTCCCCGGGACCGGCCCGTGCCACGATGTGATCCGCTACAGACGGAGGAGCCGGTGACGGCAGCAGCGCAGTCGGGAACGGGAAGGCGGGCCATGACGACGGACGGGGTGGGCACGGAGACGGAGACCGGGACACCGACCCGGACCGCGCGCGTGCCCAAGTACTACCGCCTCAAAAGGCACCTCCTCGACATGACGGAGACCCTGCCCCCGGGGACTCCGGTACCGCCGGAGCGCACGCTCGCGGCCGAATTCGACACCTCGCGCACCACCGTGCGCCAGGCGCTCCAGGAGCTGGTCGTCGAAGGCCGGCTGGAGCGCATCCAGGGCAAGGGGACCTTTGTCGCCAAGCCCAAGGTCTCCCAGGCTCTGCAACTGACCTCGTACACCGAGGACATGAAGGCGCAGGGCCTCGAACCCACCTCCCAGCTGCTCGACATCGGCTATGTCACCGCCGACGACACCCTCGCCGGGCTGCTCGACATCACCACCGGCGGCCGGGTGCTCCGGATCGAACGCCTCCGGCTGGCCAGCGGCGAACCGATGGCCATCGAGACCACCCATCTGTCGGCCAAGCGCTTCCCGGCGCTCCGGCGCAGCCTGGTCAAGTACACCTCCCTCTACACGGCACTGGCCGAGGTCTACGACGTCCATCTCGCCGAGGCCGAGGAGACCATCGAGACCTCCCTGGCCACCCCGCGGGAGGCCGGGCTGCTCGGTACGGACGTCGGCCTGCCGATGCTGATGCTCTCGCGGCACTCGCTGGACGCGCAGGGTGAGCCGGTGGAGTGGGTGCGCTCGGTGTACCGCGGCGACCGCTACAAGTTCGTCGCCCGCCTCCGCCGCCCCCAGGACTAGAGCCCCCGTTTTCGTCCCGCCCGGCCCCGGAGCCCCGCTCCGGGGCCGGGCCCTTTCCGGGCCGGACGAGGCGGAGCAGCCCAGAGGCGCGGCGCACCTTTCCGGAGTGGGCAAGGCCGGACAGCTCAGGGGCGCCGGGGGTCCCACGCCGAAGGCGTAGGGGGAGGAACCGCGCGATCGGCCCACGACAGCGCACGGTCGCGGATGGTCGCCACCGGGCCGGGCGCAAGACGGAATCCGTCACGGCACTCCATGCCGCCCGCCGAGTACCACTCCGCCGCGGCTGGTCGCGCAGTTCCCCGCGCCCCTACGGCCTTCACCGCCCCCGCCCCGGAAAAGGACCCGGCCTCCTTGGGATCCGGCGCGTACCCACCCCTGGAAGAGGGCCCGGCCAGCCCGCCCCGGCAGGGGAGCCGCCCGCTCACGAAGGGGCGATCATGGGGCGGGGCGTCCCCGAACCGTGCGGGAGCGTGAGAGGCACGACACAACATGTGGGGGCAACGCTTCGGCGGTGCCCCCACATGTATGCTCATCTCGCTGTCACCGCAGAGGAATCCGGTGTGAATCCGGAACTGTCCCGCAACGGTGTGCTTCGGCCTGCTTTGTCGGGCCGGGCGAGTCCGGCCGTCTGCCGACAGCGCACCCGGATCGTCCGACCCGGGTGCCGAGACGTCCGGGCCTCGCGGTTGGGCCGGTGGACGCCGTACGCGCTGCCCTTTTCCGGCATGGCGCATCCGGCCTGCCCACCCTCCCCCGCCCGCGGCCCGTGAGCCGAGCGAGGGAGAGCCCCACGTGACCATCGCGCCAGCCGATCCGGCTTCAGGCACCGCCCAGCAGCTTCCCGGGCAGACCCCCGGGCCCGCCGCTGCCGCGACGCCCGAGGACGGGCCGGGGACCGCCCTGCTGCGGACCCTGACCGACCTCACCGCCGATCTGCCGGACACCGACCCCGGAAGGGTCGCCGCCGCCGCACTCCGCGGCCGGCACCCCGGATCGGACGCGGCGGAACTCCACCGGCTCGCCACCGACGCCGCCGCGGGCCTGATCTCGGAGGACCCCTCCTACTCCCGGCTCGCCGCCCGGCTGCTGACCCGGACCATCGCCGACGAGGCCGCGGGCCAGGGCTCGGACTCCTTCTCCGCCTCGGTCCGGGTGGGCCATGCGGAGGGCCTGATCGCGGACCGTACGGCCGCCTTCGCGGAGCTGCACGCCGAGCGGCTGGACGCGGCGGTCGACCCGGCCGCCGACGACCGCTTCGGCTACTTCGGGCTCCGCACCCTGTACAGCCGCTATCTGCTGCGCCACCCCATCACCCGCCAGGTGGTGGAGACCCCGCAGCACTTCATGCTCCGGGTGGCCTGCGGACTGGCGGAGGACGAGTCCGTCCGCGCCCTGGACGAGGTGCTCGCCCTGTACGGGCTGATGAGCCGCCTCGACTATCTGCCGTCGTCGCCGACGCTCTTCAACTCGGGCACCCGTCATCCGCAGATGTCGTCCTGCTATCTGCTGGACTCCCCGCTGGACGAGCTGGATTCCATCTACGACCGCTACCACCAGGTGGCGCGGCTCTCCAAGCACGCCGGCGGTATCGGGCTCTCGTACTCCCGGATCCGGGCCCGCGGCTCCCTGATCCGCGGCACCAACGGCCACTCCAACGGCATCGTGCCCTTCCTGAAGACCCTCGACGCCTCGGTCGCCGCGGTGAACCAGGGCGGCCGGCGCAAGGGCGCCGCCGCCGTCTACCTGGAGACCTGGCACGCGGACATCGAGGAGTTCCTGGAGCTGCGCGACAACACCGGCGAGGACGCCCGGCGCACCCACAACCTCAATCTCGCGCACTGGATTCCGGACGAGTTCATGCGCCGGGTCGACGCCGACGCCGACTGGTCGCTCTTCTCCCCGGCCGACACTCCCGAGCTGGTGGACCTGTGGGGCGAGGAGTTCGACGCCGCCTACCGGGCCGCCGAGGCGAAGGGCCTGGCCCGCAAGACCATGCCCGCCCGTGATCTGTACGGCCGGATGATGCGGACCCTCGCCCAGACCGGCAACGGCTGGATGACCTTCAAGGACGCCGCCAACCGCACCGCCAACCAGACCGCGGAGAAGGGCCACACGGTCCACTCGTCGAACCTCTGCACCGAGATCCTGGAGGTCACGGACGACGGCGAGACCGCGGTCTGCAACCTGGGCTCGGTCAACCTCGGCGCCTTCGTGGCCGGCGGGGACATCGACTGGGAGCGGCTGGACGCCACCGTCCGCACCGCGGTGACCTTCCTCGACCGGGTCGTGGACATCAACTTCTACCCGACCGAGCAGGCGGGCCGCTCGAACGCCCGCTGGCGCCCGGTCGGCCTGGGCGCCATGGGCCTCCAGGACGTCTTCTTCCAGCTGCGGCTGCCCTTCGACTCCCCCGAGGCCCGCGCGCTGTCGACCCGGATCGCCGAGCGGATCATGCTGGCCGCCTACGAGGCGTCCGCGGATCTCGCCGAGCGCCACGGCACCTTCCCCGCCTGGGAGAAGACCCGGGCCGCCCGGGGCGTCCTGCACCCCGACCACTACGGCACCGAGCGGAACTGGCCGGAGCGCTGGGAGGCGCTGCGCGCCCGGATCGCCCGTACCGGCATGCGGAACTCCCTGCTGCTCGCCATCGCGCCGACCGCGACCATCGCGTCCATCGCCGGTGTGTACGAGTGCATCGAGCCCCAGGTCTCCAACCTCTTCAAGCGCGAGACCCTCTCGGGCGAGTTCCTCCAGGTGAACTCCTATCTGGTGGCCGACCTGAAGAAGCTCGGGGTCTGGGACGCGCAGACCCGGGAGGCGCTGCGCGACGCCAGCGGCTCGGTCCAGGGCTTCTCCTGGGTCCCGTCCGAGATCCGCGAGCTGTACCGCACGGCGTGGGAGATCCCGCAGCGCGGTCTGATCGACATGGCGGCGGCCCGGACGCCCTATCTCGACCAGTCGCAGTCGCTGAACCTGTTCCTGGAGACGCCGACCATCGGGAAGCTCAGCTCGATGTACGCGTACGCCTGGAAGCAGGGTCTGAAGACCACGTACTACCTGCGGTCCCGCCCCGCGACCCGGATCGCCCGGGCCGCGAGCGGCACGGCCGCCGCCACCGCCCCCGTACCGGCGCAGGTCACCCCCGAAGAGGCGGTCGCCTGCTCCCTGGAGAACCCCGAGTCCTGCGAGGCCTGCCAGTAATGCCCACCCCGGAAACGCCCGCCGCCCGTCCGCAGAACCTGCTGGACCCGGGCTTCGAGCTCACCCTGCGGCCGATGCGCTACCCCGACTTCTACGAGCGGTACCGCGACGCCATCAAGAACACCTGGACGGTGGAGGAGGTCGACCTCCACTCGGACGTCGCCGACCTGGCCAGGCTGACCCCGGGCGAGCAGCACCTGATCGGACGGCTGGTGGCGTTCTTCGCCACCGGCGACTCGATCGTCGCCAACAATCTGGTGCTCACCCTCTACAAGCACATCAACTCCCCGGAGGCACGGCTCTACCTCAGCCGTCAGCTCTTCGAGGAGGCGGTGCACGTCCAGTTCTATCTGACGCTGCTGGACACCTATCTCCCCGACCCGGAGGACCGCAACGCGGCCTTCGCGGCGGTCGAGAACATCCCGTCCATCCGGGAGAAGGCCCAGTTCTGCTTCCGCTGGATGGACCAGGTCGAGAAGCTGGACCAGCTGGACACTCAGGAGGACCGCCGGCGCTTCCTGCTCAATCTGATCTGCTTCGCGGCCTGTATCGAGGGGCTGTTCTTCTACGGGGCCTTCGCCTACGTGTACTGGTTCCGCTCCCGTGGTCTGCTGCACGGCCTGGCCACCGGCACCAACTGGGTGTTCCGTGACGAGACCATGCATATGAACTTCGCGTTCGAGGTCGTCGACACGGTCCGCAAGGAGGAGCCGGAGCTGTTCGACGACGCGCTCCGGCAGCAGGTCACCGACATGCTGAAGGAGGCCGTGGAGGCGGAGCTCCAGTTCGGCCGCGACCTGTGCGGCGACGGCCTGCCGGGCATGAACACCGAGTCGATGCGCGAGTACCTCCAGTGCGTCGCCGACCAGCGGCTGGTGCGGCTGGGCTTCGCCCCGGTGTACGGCTCGGAGAACCCGTTCTCCTTCATGGAGCTGCAGGGTGTGCAGGAGCTGACCAACTTCTTCGAGCGCCGGCCTTCGGCCTATCAGGTCGCGGTGGAGGGCTCGGTCGCCTTCGACGACGACTTCTAGCCGGTCCGCCGGGCCGCCGCGTCCCGCGGCGGTCCGGCGACGGTCCGGGTGCTGCCCCACGGCGGTCCGGCGGCGGTCCGGCGACACCCGGATCCTCCCGAATCCCTCTCCGGCCCCGGCCGGGGAGGGATTCCCCGTTCCGGGCCCGCGCGGGCCCGCCGCAACGGCGTGAGGCCGCCCTTGCGGGCGGCCTCACGAAGAGCTGAAGAGCCGAAGAGCTGCGGACGGGCGGAACGTCACTCGTTCGGGACGACCGCGTACCGCGGAGTGCCCTCTTCCATCTGCTTCAGCGCGTCCTTGCGGTCGCGCTTCGACAGCCGGTCGATGTAGAGGCGGCCGTAGAGATGGTCCGTCTCGTGCTGGAGGCAGCGGGCGAAGTAGCCGGTGCCCTCGACCCGGATCGGGTTGCCCTTCGGGTCCTGTCCACTGACCACCGCGTAGTCGGGGCGGGCCAGGGCGGCGTACGCAGTGGGAACGGAAAGGCAGCCCTCGTTGGACTCGTCCAGCACCCGGCGGTCGGCGGGCAGGTCCTCCAGGACCGGGTTGCAGACGACGCCGACGTGGCGGACGCCGTCGTCGTCGGGGCAGTCGTAGACGAAGACCTTGAGGTCGACGCCGATCTGGTTGGCGGCCAGGCCGACGCCCTCCGCGGTGCGCTGGCTGGCGAACATGTCGTCGATCAGCGCCGCGAGTTCGTCGTCGAAGGCGGTGACGTCCTGGCACTCCCGGTGCAGGACCGGGTTGCCGACGACCGTGATGGGGCGGGACGTACCGCGCTCGCGGTGGGCCCGCTCGCGCTCCTCGGCGTCCTCCGTGTCGTTGATGAACTCGTCGACGGGCGACTGGTCCGTGTCCTGCTGCGACGCCATGTGTTCCTCGATACCCCGGGTGATGGTCGTGATGACGGTGACTGGGTGGTGACGGCCCCGTACGCTCCGTGCGCCGGGCGGCGCGCGGGTGGTACGGGGGATGGTGCGGGGATACAGCCTACGGCCCTCCCGGGAACCCCGGACCGCGGCCGGTGGCCGCCGCGGCACTACGGGGTCAGGAGGGCCGGGCCGGGCGGGGCGGGATCCGGCAGTACGGGGTCCGGCACGGCGGACTTCGGCGGGCGGGCCGGGCCGGGCGGAGCCGGGGCACCGGACGGCGGCCGGGGTCAGCAGACCTCTTCGAGATCGCGCCACTCCCGGCTGTCCGGGCTGTCCGCGACCCAGCTGTCGAGGAGTCCGCGTACCAGACCGGGCGGGGCCGCGATACCGCACTCCCGCTCCGGGGACCACAGCTCGCCCGCGGTCCGGTGCCCGAGCGGCCCGGGGTGGCCCGGTTCGCTGTGGTCATGGGGGTCGAGGTGCTCGCCCTCGCCCTCCGCGCTCGGCATGGACCCCTCGGAGCAGGTGCGGCAGAGCAGTCGCACCGACGACGACCAGTCCTCGGCGGCGAACCCGGTGTCGGAGGCGAGCTGTTCCAGGGCGTCGCGGTCGGCCTCGGTGGCGGCCTCCAGCAGGACGACCCAGGTCGGCACCGGTGACGGCGCCCAGAGTTCGATCTCGTCGAAGACGGGGTAGGCCGGTCCCGCGGAGGTGACGCGCTCGCCGTTCGCGGCGCCGTCGTGGAGGACCACCTCGCCCCAGCGGCGGCCGGACGACGGCAGCGGGATGGAGAGGACCTCCATCCGGGCGGGGTCGAGCCTGCGGCCCCAGACGACCTCGGCCTCTCCCTCGGGCGAGAGCCGTACGGCGGCGCTGCCGAGGTCCATGGCGAGGGGTTCGCCGACGGCTCCGAGGCCGGTCCCGGCGGCACCCGTCTGTGTGGGGGCGCCGGGCACCTTCAGCCCGTACGCCTGCCAGGCGCGGCGGGCCAGCGGCCAGTCCTGGAGGGCGGTCGCCGCGATCCCGACGTTCCACCAGTCCGGGGCTCCGGCGTCCTTGTCGAGCAGGGCCACCGCGCGCAGGCCCGCGGCCCGCGCCTGTTCCCAGTCGTGCCGGAACTTGTGCAGCAGGGCCAGATTGAACCAGGACTCCGCGAGCCAGGGCTCCAGATCCGCGGCCCTGGTCAGCAGGGCGCCCGCGTCCTCGTAACGGCCGTCGCCGATCAGCGTGAACGCGCGGTCGGTGGCCTGCCGCCACGAGGCGGAGGGCCGATGCCGTACCTTCCCGAAGATCCTCACGATTCCCGCCTGCCGGTCGCTCGGGTCAGTTCCCCCGGACGCTGTCTCGTTCCGCCGTCTCCGGCGCTGCCGTGCCGCGCTGCCTTCCGTGTGCGCCGTACCGCTCCTCTCTTCGCATCCAACCATGCCGGGCCGGGGACCGGCTCCTTACCCATGGGTCACCAGGAGGTCCGGGCCGCGGGCCCGCCGGGTCCGGGGCCGGGCACCGCACCGGCGCGGCCGCCCCGCGCCAGCACCCGGCCGAGGGCCTCGACGACCTCGGGGTGGTGGTCCCGGCCGGTGCCCAGCCGGAGTTCTTCGAGCGCCTCCAGCGCGGTCACCGCATGGCGCGCGCGGGAGCGCACACCGAAGGACGCGTCCGCGCCGACGCCGCTCTCCCTACCGGTTCCCCCGGTCAGATCGTCGTATGCGTTGACGGTGCGGACAATACGGGCCGCGACCGTCTGGTCACGGTACGGATCGGCCTGCTGCTCCACCACGGCGGCGACGGCGACCGGAACCCCCGTCTGCCGGACGACGGCCCCGCCGAGCAGCGCGATCCGGCGCTGCTCGGCGGCCGGGAGCGGCGCGGTGGCGCCGTCGGGCACCGGGTCGACCAGCGACAGCTGGCCGATGTCGTGCATCAGGGCCGCGTACTCCAGAACGGTCAGCTCCGCGCAGCCGAGGCCCAGCTCCCGGCCGACGGCCACGGCCAGGCCGGCCACCCGGCGGGAGTGCCCCGGCGGGGTGTATCCGGCGATCTCGGTGGCGCGGGCCAGGGAGGCGATGGTCTGCCAGTAGGTCGCGCGCACGGCCTCGTAACGGCTCAGGGACAGCTGGGTGAGCAGCAGGGGAAGGCTGAAAACCGGCAGTGCCCACAGCCCGGCGACGGTGACGGAGAGCGCCATCACCACGCCCGTGGCGCAGACCGCCGAGCCGATGGAGGGCAGTGCGCGGAGTTCGTCGCGGAGCAGGGGTCCGTACGGAAAGCCGGTGCGGGAGCCGCGGAACGCGGCGCGCAGCACGGTGTCGCAGAGCGCGGTCAGGGCCAGCAGGAGCAGCAGGAACAGGGCGTACGCGGCGCCCGCGGACGGGTCGCCCGGTGTCCCGGCGGCGGACAGTGGCTGGAAGCAGACGGTGGCGAAGGCGGCGACGAGGATCCGGCGGGCGAGATGGCCGGGGAGTTCGCGCAGCACCCGGCGGCGGTCACGGGCGGGCCGGGCGGCGGCCCCGGCAAGGGTCGCGGTGAGGACTACGACGACGACCTGGAGTGCGCCGTGGGTGGTCGTGCGCCCGGCGCACTCGCCCAGGAGGGCGTACGCCAGCATCCCCGCGGCCGCGAGGGGCGCGGGCTCGCGCGATCCGGCGGGCACCGGGCGGCGGGCGGCCTCGCCGACGGCGATCAGCAGCCCGACGGCCAGGGCGATCCCGGGCTGCTCGATGCCGTGCACCAGGCAGTGGGCGAGCCCGGCGGAGGCGAGGAGCCCGGCGGCGCCGTACCCCGTGAGAAGCGCCGCCCGCCGGGACCGGCGGCCCGGGGCCGGGCCGCGGCCGGGTTCTTTCGCCGTCCCGGGCCGTACGGGGACGGGGCTCCGGTACGCCGCGGAGCCCGCGCCGTCCCCGGGGGTGCCGTGGCGCGCCCGGGGATCAGCCGCCGGGGCCGGTGCGCGGGCCGGGCGGGGGCCCTCGGGGCCCTGCCGGGGTACGGCGCGCGCCGCGTTGCGGGCGGCACGGGCGTCCGGGTCGCGGTCGCGGTCCGGACCGGCCCGGCGGATCCGCCGGGGACCCGTCCCCGGGCCGGGGGTCCCGGCTCCGCCGGGCCCGGGGTGCCGCTCGTCGGGACGGTTCACCGGCGGCCGCCTTCCCCGTCACGGCGGGCACCGGGACCGGCCGCCCGGCCCCGGCCGGGCACGACGCCGGACGGCCGGAGGCCGGACTCCGGAGGAGCGGGGTCCGGCGGTGCCGGTCCGCGGTCCGGTGCCGGGGCGGGCCTTCGGCGACCGGGCGCCGCCTCCGGGTCCGGGGCCGACGGCCCCCGATCCGGAGGCTCGGGCGCGGGCCTCGGGGTCGGCGAACCACGCTCCGGGCCCGCGGCAGGCGGGCGGCGGCGGGGGGCCGGGCCCCGGCCCGGAACCGGGGCCGCCGCGGCCGGGGCGCCGGAGCGCTGGGGCGGGAGCAGCGGTTCGTCCGAGGTGACCTCCGTCTCCCAGCCGTACCGGGCGAGTGCCCGGACCAGCGCCGCCACCATCCGCGGGTCGAACTGGGAGCCCGCGCACCGCTCCAGCTCCTTGAGGGCGACGGACACCGGCCGGGCCCGGCTGTAGGAGCGGGTGGAGGTCATCGCGTCGAACGCGTCGGCCACCGCGACCACCCGGGCGAACTCGGGGATGGCGTCCCCGGCCAGCCCGTGCGGATACCCGCTGCCGTCGAGACGTTCGTGGTGGTGGAGGATCGCCGTCCGCGCCTCGCGGAGAAAGCCGATACCGCGGGTGATCTCATGGCCGTACTCGGGGTGCAGTTCGATCACCCGCCGCTCCTCCGGCGTCAGCGGTCCGTCCTTGCGCAGGATCCGGGTCGGCACCCCGAGCTTGCCCACGTCGTGCAGGATCCCGGCGAACCGGACGGCTTCCAGCCGGTCCCCGTCCATCCGCAGCTCCCGGGCGATCAGCACCGAGGCCCGGCCCACCCGCTCGCCGTGCCCCCGGGTGTAGCGGTCCTTGATGTCGACGGCCTGGACCAGGGAGCGGATGGTCGCCCGGTGGGCCGCGGACTCCCGCTGGTACTGGGCGAACAGCCAGCAGGAGATGTACATCGGCAGCAGCACGAAGACCGCCGACACCGGGCCGTACGGGCTGCGCCAGAGCACCGCCATCATCAGTCCGGCCAGCCCGTGGACCAGATACGGCACCGCCGCCGCGCCCAGCGGGCCGCCGGGTCCGCCCGGCCGCCCGCCGCCGCCCGGACCGCCCGGGGTCCCGGCCGTACGCCAGGCGGCCCGCGGCGGCAGCCGTTCCGCCGTGACCAGGACACCGCACTCCAGCAGTCCGAGGACAAGACAGAACGCGAGCGCCCCGGCGGCCGCGGGCAGCAGGGCGTAGGGGAAGTCCGGCGGCCCCGGAATGTGGTCGACGCCGAGCAGGTCGTAGGTCCGGGCCGCCGCCCAGGTCGCCAGCGCGAGCTGCGCGGCCCGCCAGATCCGCCGGACCGCGGCGGGCCGCCGGTCGACCCGCGACAGCAGCGCACCGGGCACGGCGACCAGCGCCGCCGCCGCGGGCGGCAGCAGGAAGGCGGCCGCCAGCAGGACGGGGAAGAAGGAGCCGGGCCGGACCGGGAGCGAATCACCGGTGTAGGGACAGTGGCCGGGCAGTTCGCAGAGCGCGTACAGCGCGGCGAGCAGGCCGAGAGTGGTCCAGGAGGCGGGCTCGCGCAGGGCGGGCAGCAGGCACCAGACGGCACCGAGGACGGCACCGAGGACATAGGCAAAGGCCGCAGCCGGTACGGACCGCACGTCGCCACCCCTCCTTCGTGCTCCGCGCGCCGGTGGTGCACCCGGGTGTCACGCTAACGAGCGGCGGGCGAAGGAGTGACGGGCCGCCCGACGGTTCCCGCATCCGGGTGAATCCGCTCCCCGGAAGGGTGGTCGCGGGCAGCCGAAGGGCGCGCCGCCTGGTGTTGCCGCGGCGCGCCCGGTAAGGCCGTGTCTGGCAAATAGCGTCGTCCGCCCGGAGGCCGGGGCCGTACGGCCCGGAGTTCAGTCGCGGTCCGGGGACTCCGGTCCGCCGACGGTGACGTCCTCCTCGGGCACGGGGTGCCCGGCGCGGATCAGGTCGATCCGGCCCATCACCTTGGAGCGCAGGTCGGAGGGGACGTCGTCCGATCCGCAGCACCGCTTGACCAGCTTCTTCACCGCCTGCTCCAGCCCGTACATCTCCAGGCAGGGGGAGCACTCCTCGAAGTGCACCTCGAACTTGGTGCAGTCGGCGTCGGGCATCTCACCGTCGAGAAGCTCGTAGAGGTGGTCCAGCACCTCCGAGCAGTCCGTCTCGTGCGGCTCTCCGCAGCTCATGAGCCCGAGCCTTTCGCTTCGTCCGACTCCCCCGCACCGGCGGGAACCAGGCCGCGCTCACGGGCGTAGTCCTCCAGCAGACCGCGCAGCTGACGCCGGCCCCGGTGCAGGCGGGACATCACCGTCCCGATGGGTGTTCCCATGATGTCCGCGATCTCCTTGTACGCAAAGCCCTCGACGTCCGCGAGATAGACCGCGATCCGGAACTCCTCCGGGATGGCCTGGAGAGCGGCCTTCACATCGGAGTCGGGCAGGTGGTCCAGCGCCTGCGACTCGGCCGAGCGCAGACCGGTCGACATATGCGACTCGGCACGCGCCAGCTGCCAGTCCTCGATCTCCTCGGCCGCACTGCGCTGGGGCTCGCGCTGCTTCTTGCGGTACGAGTTGATGAAGGTGTTGGTGAGGATCCGGTAGAGCCACGCCTTGAGATTCGTGCCCTCACGGAACTGGTGGAACGACCCGTACGCCTTGGCGTACGTCTCCTGGACCAGGTCCTCGGCGTCCGCCGGGTTGCGCGTCATGCGCAGGGCGGCCGAGTACATCTGGTCGAGGAAGGCCAGGGCGTCGCGCTCGAAACGGGCGTTGCGCTCGGCGGGGGTCTCCGCCGCGCCGCGCTCCGCCGTCTGTCCGGCGGCGGTGGTGCCCGCCGTGCCGGACCGGTCGGCCCCGTGCGCCTTGTGTGCCTGGCCGCCGTCGGTCCCTGCGTCGGTCCCAGTGACCGGACCCACCTCCTCCAACGCTGTGGCGAGGCCGAATGCGGACCCGCTCGAATCGGAGAATAGTCGACCCTCGGCCACGGGCTCCCGGTGATCGACCCCGGCCTTCGCCCGCTCGGGGGCGGCGGCCTCCGACGTGAGCACGGTCCAGCCGAGGTCAGCGGTGTGCGGACGGCGGGGGCAGATGGTCGATCCCATGCGTCGGACTCCCTACTCCATGCTTGTTGTCGGCTCTGCTGCCGGCCCTGCCGCCGACCCTGTCCCGCCGCGTCCTCGTGCTGCGCAACGGCCCCGGTTATCACTCGGTATTCCGCACAACAGAGCGCGGGCGCCGGTCATTCCCGCAGGGTCCGCAGCCACCCCGAGACGGCCTCCGTGATCATCGTCACGGTCTCCCCGGCGGTCCGGCCGGAGCGTTTGGGCACGGCGAACGCGTGGTCGGCGTACGGGACCTCGACGAGTTCGTACGGCCCGCGGGGGAACTCCTCCGGACGGCCGAAGGCGTCGTTGCCGCCCTGGACGACCAGGGTCGGCACACCGGCGCCGAGGAGTTCGTCCGCGCGGGACCGTTCGGGGCGGCCGGGCGGGTGGAGCGGGAAGCTCAGGGCGAGGACGGCGGCGGCCCCCAGCTCCGGTGCGGTCCGGCAGGCGACGCGGGCGCCCGCGCTGCGGCCCCCGGCGACGACCGGCAGCCCGGGCCGGGCCAGCGCGGGCCAGACTCCGCGCCACCCGGTGTCCAGGGTCTTCGGCGCGGGGGCGACCTTCTTCCCGGCCACCCGCCACGGCTGCTCCACCAGGGCGACGGTCACCCCGTCGGCGGGCAGGGCCGCGGCGAGCGCGGTGAGGTCGCGGGCGCCCGTACCGCCGCCGGCGCCGTGGCCGAGGGCGAGGACCAGCCGGGGCCTGCGGGCCCGGTGCCAGAGGATCCGGGCGGGACCGGCGTCCGTCCCGACGTCCTCGGGCTCGGGCGCCTCGGGTTCCGGTGCCTCGGGTTCCGGTACGGGCGCGGCCGCGGCCGGCGGCTCTTCGCCCCGGGCCGCGGCGCCCGCCGTCCTCGCCCCGCGCCCCTTGTCCGTGCCGTTCCCGCGGCCGTGCTCCATGCCGATGTCTCCGTTCCCGCCCCGGCCCCGGGGCGCCGAGGGCCCGCGCGGGCAGGGCGCGGGAAGCCGGCCCCCATCCTGCCCCGCCGGGCGCCGGGCGCCGGGGATTCCGCGGCGGGCGGGGCCGGGGACGGCCCGGGACCGGCGCCGACCGCCGGGGCCCGTGGCAAACGGGCGTCAGGCGTCAGGCGTCAGGCGTCAGAAGAGGGTGCCCTCCTCCGGACCTTCCAGCTCGGTCAGCAGCTCGGGGCCGTTGTTGCGGACGTTGCTGACGGCGGTGGAGACCGGATAGGCCCGCATCAGCCCCTCCGGCGGCGGCTCCAGCAGCGACCGCAGGTTCGCCGGGTCGGTCCGGGCCGGGTCCAGCCAGGCGTCCCAGCGGTCCGGGGTGAGCATCAGCGGCATCCGGGGGTGGATCTCGGCCAGGGTCCGCGGCCCGTCGGCGGGCGCGACGCCCAGCGGGCCGGTCTCCGCCTCGGTGGTGACGACCGTGCAGGTCGCCCACCAGGCCAGCGGATGGTCGTCCGGCAGCGTACGGTCGCGCCAGAACTCGTACAGCCCGGCCATGGCGAAAACGGAACCGTCGGCGGGGGTGACGAAGTACGGCTGCTTACGGGGCCGCTTCTTCCGGCCCTTCTCCTCCAGCTCCCGCTCCTCGGCGCCGGTGACCCACTCGAAGTAGCCGTCGGCGGGGACGATGCACCGGCGGGCGGCGAAGGCCCGCCGGAACGACGGCTTCTCGTGGACGGTCTCCGCGCGGGCGTTGATCAGCCGGGCGGCGCCCTCGGGCGATTTGGCCCAGGACGGCACCAGCCCCCACTTCACCGTCCGGAGCTGGCGGACCGGGGCGGGATCCCCGGAGTCCCGCAGCGGGCGCTCCACTATCACCTGGACCTGTTTGGTCGGGGCGATGTTGTAGTCGGGCGCGAGCGTCTCCTCCGGTTCCCATTTCTGTACGCCGAAGAGCCCGACGAGGTCCTCGGGCGCCCGGCTCGCCGCGTACCGTCCGCACATCTCCAAACCACCCCTTCGCCCTGCACAACCGTACGGCCGTGCGCCGTCATTCCGGCGGGTCCGTGGTTCCGGGCCCGCGGGACCGCCGCGCACACCGCGGCGGACGCACCGGCCGGCCCGTCCCGGGACCGGCTCCCGTGGCCGGTCCGGGGACTCCCCGTACCCGGCGGCCGCGGCGGTGCGTCCCAGCAGTCTGCCCGGCCGGGCCGCTCCGGTGGCCGGAAAGCCCAGCGGAGGGCTGCACCGGGACCCCGGCACCGGGCGCGTGCCCGACCCCGCCCCCTGCTCCGGCTCCGGCTCCGGCTCCGGCTCCGGCTCCGGCCGGAACGATCCGCTCCGTCCGGGCGTCTCCCCCGGTACACGTCCTCGGACACGCACCACCGAAGACCGCACCACCGGCCGGCGGACCGGAACCCCGGGAGGCACCCGGCCGGGCGCACATGTCCGGATGCCAGACTGCACTCCCGTATCCCCGCGCCCGTATCCGCTGTCCCTGCTCCCGTATCCGCCGTATCCGCCGTATCGGCCGGATCCGCCCACCGGCCCGGGAGCAGTCCACCGCCCGTCCCGACCACCCAGGAGCCGCCCGCCATGGACAGGACCACCGTCGCCGGTCTGCCCGACGCCACGACCGGGCCCCTCCTGAGCAGCGCCTCCGCGACCGGGCTCTGGGACCGGCTGACCGGGATCCAGCCCCCGCCGGAACAGTGGATCATCGTGCTGACCGGGGCCCTCGCCCTGATGGCGGTGGTCCCCAATCCGCTGTGGCGGCTCTCCCGCAACGCCGTCACCATCGCCCACGAGGGCGGCCACGGGCTGCTCGCCCTGGTCACCGGCCGCAGTCTGGAGGGCATCCGGCTGCACTCCGACACCAGCGGACTGACCGTGAGCCGGGGACGGCCCACCGGTATCGGCATGATCCTCACCGCCGCCGCGGGCTACCCCGCCCCGTCCCTGCTCGGCCTCGGCGGTGCCGCGCTGCTCACCGCCGGGCGCACCACCCTGCTGCTCTGGCTGGCCACGGCGCTGCTGCTGGCGATGCTGCTGATGATCCGGAACCTGTGGGGCGTGTTCACCGTCGTGTCGACGGGCGCCGCCTTCCTGCTGGTCTCCTGGCTGGCCGAACCCGATGTACAGGCCGGTTTCGCCGCCGCCGCGGTCTGGTTCCTGCTGCTCGGCGGGGTCCGCCCGGCCTTCGAGCTCCAGGCCAAGCGGCGCCGCGGCGGCGCCCCCGACTCCGACGCCGACCAGCTGTCCCGGCTCACCCATGTACCGGCCGGGCTCTGGCTCTTCCTCTTCCACGCCGTCTCGCTCACCGCGCTGATCGGCGGCGGGCGCTGGCTGCTCGACCTCAGGTGACCCGGGGCCGGGGGCGGGAACCGGCCGCCGCCGGGGCACTCCGGTGACGTACCACCGAGGGATTACGTCCTGGTTCCGGTGGATTTGATCAAGATCGGGGCGTCGGCCGAGCCACTAAAGTATTGGCCATGACCGAAGCCCCGGCGCACCCCGCCCCCGCCCTCTGGCCCGCCCCCTACGCGAGCGGAGCCGTCGAAGCGACGGTGACCGTGCCCGGATCGAAGTCGGTCACCAACCGTGCCCTCGTCCTGGCCGCGCTCGCCGCCGAGCCGGGCTGGCTGCGCCGCCCGCTGCGCTCCCGCGACAGCCTGCTGATGGCCGAGGCGCTGCGCGCTCTGGGCGTCGGTATCGAGGAGGGCGTCGGCCCCGACGGCGAGGGCGAGGTCTGGCGGGTCATCCCGGCCGGGCTGCACGGCCCCGCCACCGTCGACGTCGGCAACGCGGGCACCGTCATGCGCTTCCTGCCGCCCGTCGCCACCCTCGCCGACGGCCCCGTCCGCTTCGACGGCGACCCCCGGTCGTACGAGCGTCCCCTGCACGGCGTGATCGACGCGCTGCGCGCCCTGGGCGCCCGGATCGACGACGACGGCCGCGGCGCGCTGCCGCTGACCGTCCACGGCGGCGGCGCCCTGGACGGCGGCTCCGTGGAGATCGACGCCTCCTCGTCGTCGCAGTTCGTCTCCGCGCTGCTGCTCTCCGCCCCCCGGTTCAACCAGGGCGTCGAGGTACGGCACGTGGGCGCCACGCTGCCGTCGATGCCGCACATCCGGATGACCGTCGATATGCTCCGCGCGGTCGGCGCCCAGGTCGACGAGCCGGAGACCGGCGGCGAGCCCAATGTCTGGCGGGTCTCCCCCTCCGCCCTGCTCGGCCGCGATCTGGTGATCGAGCCCGACCTCTCCAACGCCCAGCCGTTCCTGGCGGCGGCGCTGATCACCGGCGGCCGGGTCACCGTCCGCGACTGGCCCGAGCGCACCACCCAGCCCGGTGACGCGCTGCGCCGGATCTTCACCGAGATGGGCGGTGCCTGCGAGCTGACGGACCTCGGCCTCACCTTCACCGGCAGCGGCCGGATCCACGGCATCGACGTGGACCTCTCCGAGGTCGGGGAGCTGACGCCCGGCATCGCCGCCGTCGCCGCCCTCGCCGACTCCCCCTCCACCCTGCGGGGCGTCGCCCATCTGCGGCTCCACGAGACGGACCGGCTGGCCGCGCTCACCCGTGAGATCAACGGGCTCGGCGGCGATGTCACTGAGACGGCGGACGGTCTCCACATCCGCCCCCGCACCCTGCACGGCGGGGTCTTCCACACCTACGACGACCACCGCATGGCCACCGCGGGCAGCATCATCGGCCTCGCCGTCAAGGGCGTGGAGATCGAGAACGTGGCCACCACCGCGAAGACCCTCCCCGACTTCCCGGCGATGTGGGCGGCCATGCTCGGCCTGCCCGAAACAGCGGGGTCGGAAAGCTGAACGGGATCTGAGGCAATGCGGCGCTACGGCAAGAACCCCGACGAGGACGACATCCGGGTCCGGCCCAACCGGAAGGGCAACCGGCCCCGGACCAGTATCCGGCCCAAACACGAGGACGCCTCCGAAGGAATGGTCCTCACCGTCGACCGGGGCCGGCTGACCTGTCTCGTCGAGGACCGGGTCGTCACCGCCATGAAGGCCCGCGAACTCGGCCGCAAGGCCGCCGTCGTCGGGGACCGGGTCGCCCTCGTCGGCGATCTGTCCGGCACCAAGGACACCCTCGCCCGGATCGTCCGGATCGAACCGCGGACCTCCGTACTGCGCCGCACCGCCGACGACGACGATCCGTACGAGCGCGTCGTCGTCGCCAACGCCGACCAGCTCGCGATCGTCACCGCGCTCGCCGACCCCGAGCCGCGGCCCCGGCTGATCGACCGCTGTCTGGTCGCCGCCTACGACGGCGGGCTCGCACCCCTGCTCGTCCTCACCAAATCCGATCTGGCCCCCGCGGACGGACTGCTGGAGATGTACGGGGCGCTCGGCGTCCCGTACATCGTCACCACCCGGGACGAGTTCGTGGACGGCCGGGCCGCCGACCGGGTCCTGGCCCATCTCGACGGCCGGACCACGGCCTTCGTGGGCCACTCCGGGGTCGGCAAGACGACCCTGGTCAACGCGCTCGTCCCGGAGGACCGGCGGCGCAGCACCGGCCATGTCAACGCGGTCACCGGCCGAGGCCGCCACACCACCACGTCCGCGCTGGCGCTGCCGCTGGCGGGCGACGAGGGCGGCTGGGTCATCGACACCCCGGGCGTCCGCTCCTTCGGCCTGCACCATGTGGATCCGGCGCGCGTCATCCACGCCTTCCCCGATCTGGAACCCGGCACCGAGAACTGCCCCCGCGCCTGCAGCCACGACGAGCCCGACTGCGCGCTCGACGACTGGGTCGCCGAGGGGCATGCCGACCCGGCCCGGCTGGTCTCCCTCCGGCGGCTGCTGGCCACCAGGGAGCGGCGCGAAGGCGACTGATCCGGCGCCGGGGAGCGCCGGAGAATTCAGTGCGCGGAGCCGGAGAGCTGGAGGCCGATCACACCAACGATCACCAGGCTGATGGAAACGATCTTCAGGGTGGAGACCAGGTCGCCCAGGAAGATCATCCCGTAGATCGCCGTTCCGGCGGCGCCGATACCGGTCCAGACGGCGTACGCCGGGCCCACGTCGAGCTTCTTGAGGGCCAGCGTGAGCAGGCCGAAGCTGCCGAGGGCGAAGGCCGCGAAGGCGACGGTGGGCCAGAGCCGGGTGAAACCGTGGGAGAGCTTCAGACAGACGGCGAATCCCGTCTCCAGGATTCCGGCGACCACCACGAGCAGCCACGCCATGTGAGTGCCTCCCCAACAGTCGGTGACTGCTTCGTCGGACGTGATGCGATTATGCATTTGCCGACGGAGGTACACCGCAAACGTCGCCGCGTCACCCGACTGCGCGTCGCCCGGCCGCCCGGGGCCCTCCGGCCCGCTCACCGCGCACCCCGGGCCCGGAGGGACAGGGCCGGGGTGTCAGGGCTCCCGGGACATCACCGCCGGCGCGGCTCGTCACCCAGATAGCCGAGCAGTGCCTCGTGCAGCAGGCCGTTCGACGCCGCCGCGTTGCCGCCGTGCGGGCCGGGCCGGCCGTCGAGGGCGGTGAAGGTGCCGCCCGCCTCCTGGACGACGGCGGCCACGGCCGCCATGTCCCAGAGCGACAGTTCCGGTTCGGCGCAGATGTCCACCGAGCCCTCGGCGACCATCATGTACGACCAGAAGTCGCCGTAGCCGCGGGTGCGCCAGCAGTCGTCGCTCAGCCGGAGAAGGCCGTCCAGGCTCCCCCGCTCCTTCCAGCCGGTGAGCGAGGAGTACGCGAAGGAGGCGTCCGCGATCCGGGAGACCGAGGACACCCGGATCGGCGTTCCGGCGTCCGGCGAGGGGCCGGTGTGGGCGCCGGCGCCCCGGGCCGCCCACCAGCGGCGGCCGAGGGCGGGGGCGGAGACCACGCCGACGACCGGCTGCCAGCCGTCCTCGCCCTCCTCCATCAGGGAGATCAGCGTGGCCCAGACCGGCACTCCGCGGACATAGTTCTTGGTGCCGTCGATGGGGTCGATCACCCAGCGGCGGGGGCCCGTGCCCTCGACCCCGTACTCCTCGCCGAGGATCGCGTCGTCCGGGCGGGCCCGCTGGAGCCGGGCCCGGATCAGCTCCTCGGCCGCCCGGTCGGCCTCCGACACCGGGGTCATATCAGGCTTGGTCTCGACCTGGAGGTCGAGGGCCCGGAACCGGGCCGTGGTGGCGGCGTCGGCGGCGTCCGCGAGGACATGGGCGAGGCTCAGATCATCGTCGTACTCGGGCATGATCCTCACTCTATCGGTGCTCCGCCGGTGCGTTCCGGGGCCGGATCCGGCCATGCGGCGGGGCGGGCGGCCGTACCTCTTGACACCTGAAGGGGCCGCGTCAACCCTGACATCGAGCCCCCTCGGCCCGGAGGTGACCGTGCCCACAGCGCGAGAGTCCCTGCTGAGCGCCGCCCTGCGGGCGCTCGACCAACTGCCCTGGTCAGCGGTGCGGATGGTCGATGTCGCGGCCTCGGCGGGCGTGTCCCGGCAGACCCTCTACAACGAGTTCGGCAGCAAGGACGGGCTGGCCCGGGCGCTGGTGCGCCGGGAGGCGGACGCCTTCTTCCACGGGGTGGACCGGCTGCTCACGGAGCGGGCCGGCCCGTCCGCGGCGGAGAAGCTGGTCGCTCTCGCCGAGTGGACCGTGGCCCAGGCCCGGGCCCGGCCGCTGCTGCGGGCCCTGCTGACCGGCTGCTGGGGCGAGCGGCTGCCCGCGCCCCGTACCGCCCGCTCCGGCGAGGGCACCGGTCCGCCGCCGGTCCGGCACCCCGTGGACACCGGCCCGCCGGCCCCGTCGGAGGTGGCGGCGGCGGTACGGGACCGGTCCCTGGCCGCTCTGGAACGGTCCCGCGACGACGGCCCGCCACCGCCGGACGAGGCCGCCGCGCTGGCGCACCGCTGCGAACTCGCGGTCCGGCTGGCGCTGTCCTATGTGGTCGCTCCGGGCCGCGGGGGTGTGGGCGCCCTGGTCCGTACGGCCCTGACGCCCGCCCGGCTGCCGGTTCCGGCCCCGGTCGCCGACTGACGGCGCCCGCCGCGGGGCCCGGTGCCGGGCCGCCGCCGTAACCAGTGCCGCCATTAACCACTGCCGCCGCAACCAGTGCCGCCGTGCCTCTGCCGTCCCGCCCGCCGCTGCCGTGCCCGCTGCCGTCGTACCCCTGCCGTCCCACCCGCTGCCGCCGCACCCCTTGATGCGGCACCGCCGGGCTGCGACTCTGAAGGTGCCCCCGTTTGTGAATTTGTGAATCGGTTCTCGAAAGGGCCGGTTCCCCAAGGAGGTGGCTCCGTCCATGCTCGTCCGTGACGCCATGAGCACGGTGGTCCTCACCATCGGCCCCGCCCATACCCTCCGGCAGGCCGCCGGGCTGATGGCCGCCCGCCGGGTCGGTGCGGCCGTCGTCCTCGACGGTGATGCCGAGGGCCCCGGCATCCTCACCGAGCGCGACATCCTCACATCGGTCGGCACCGGCCAGGACCCCGACCGGGAGACCGCCGGCGCCCACACCACCACCGACGTCGTCTTCGCGGCGCCCTCCTGGACGCTGGAGGAGGCGGCCGAGGCCATGTCCCGCGGCGGCTTCCGCCACCTGATCGTGCTGGACGACGCGGGCCCGGTGGGCATCGTCTCGGTCCGGGACATCGTCCGCTGCTGGGCCCCGGCCCGCCGCCACCGGGAGACCCTGGTCGGCTGAGCGGCGCACCGGCCCGCCGGACCCGGCACCCGGGACCCCGGTGGGCCGCGGAGAACGCAGCAGGGCCGGGCCGGCCGCCGTGATCCGGCGGCCGGCCCGGCCCTCCCGCTCGACGGCAGGCGCCCGTCAGCCGCGCAGGGCCTGGACCGCGGCCTCCAGCCGCTTGCCGAAGTCTCCGTCGGCCTGACGGAAGTTGTTGATCGCCCGCTCGGCGATATCGTCGCGGGAGACCCCGGAGATACCGCCGGCCAGGTTCTCGATCAGCCGGGACTTCTCGTCCTCCGACATCAGCCGGTAGAGGTTGCCCGCCTGGACGAAGTCGTTGTCCTCGGCGTGGTCCGCCGCCGGGTGGGTGCCGGTGGCGCCGGAGACCGCAGTGGCCGACCAGAGCGGACGGTCGGTCTGGTGCGGGCCGCCGAAGCTGTTGGGCTCGTAGTTCTTGGCGCCCTTGTGCCGGCCGTCGTAGAGGTAGCCGTCCCGGCTGTGGGTACGGGCCTCGGTGGCGTGCGGCCGGTTCACCGGAAGGTGGTCGGCGTTGATGCCGACGCGGTAGCGGTGGGCGTCGCCGTAGGCGAAGAGCCGGCCCTGGAGCATCTTGTCCGGGGACGGGCCGATACCCGGCACGAAGTGGGCGGGGCTGAAGATGGACTGCTCGACCTCGGCGAAGATGTTCTCCGGGTTGCGGTTCAGCTCCAGCTTGCCGATCTCGACCGGCGGGTAGTCCTCGTGCGGCCAGACCTTGGTCAGGTCGAAGGGGTTGAAGCGGTAACCGGCCGCCTCCGCCGCGGGCATGATCTGCACCTGGACGGTCCAGCTCGGGAAGTCGCCGCGCTCGATGGCCTCGCGCAGGTCCCGCTGGTGGCTGTCCGGGTCCTCGCCGGCCAGCCGGTTGGCCTCGTCCGCCGGCAGGTTCTTGATGCCCTGGTCGGTCTTGAAGTGGTACTTGACCCAGAAGACCTCACCGGCCTCGTTGGTCCACTGGTAGGTGTGCGAACCGTAGCCGTTCATATGACGGTACGAGGCGGGGATACCGCGGTCGCCGTGGAGCCAGGTCACCTGGTGGGTGGACTCCGGCGACAGCCCCCAGAAGTCCCAGACGTTGTCCGGCTCCTGCGAACCCGAGTAGGGGTCGCGCTTCTGGGTGTGGATGAAGTCCGGGAACTTGATGGCGTCCTTGATGAAGAAGACCGGGGTGTTGTTGCCGACGAGGTCGTAGTTGCCCTCTTCGGTATAGAACTTCAGCGCGAAACCGCGGGGGTCGCGCACCGCGTCGGCCGCGCCCAGGTTGCCCGCGACCGTCGAGAAGCGCAGGAAGGTCTCGGTCTCCTTGCCGACCTCGGACAGGAAGGCCGCCCGGGTCCACTGCGAGACGTCCCTGGTCACGGTGAAGGTGCCGTACGCGCCGGCGCCCCGCGCGTGGACGACGCGCTCCGGGATCCGCTCGCGGTTGAAGTGCGCGAGCTTCTCCATCAGCAGCTGGTCCTGAACGAGAACAGGACCGCCGACGCCCGCGGTCTCGCTGTTCTGGTTGTCGGCGACCGGAGCTCCGGCCTCCGTGGTGAGCGGTCCCTGCGTCGTCACGTGCGCCTCCTGCGTCATCCCTGCGTGTCCTGTCCCTTGGCGTTTCGCCGAAACCGATCCTACGATGGACTTTGTCTAAGTCAAGTCCGCTTCCAGAGTCACACCCGTTCGGGATCTGTTCCCCACCACTGTTAGGCTGGTCCTTATGAGTGACCTGTTGGAACGACTCCGCGGACGCGGCTGGCGCCTCACTGCCCAGCGGCGTGTCGTGGCCGAGGTCCTCGACGGCGACCACGTCCATCTGACGGCCGACGAGGTGCACGCGCGGGCGGTGGACAGACTCCCCGAGATCTCCCGGGCGACCGTGTACAACACCCTCGGTGAGCTGGTCGCCCTCGGCGAGGTGCTGGAGGTCGCGACCGACCGCCGCGCCAAGCGGTACGACCCCAATGCGCACCGCCCCCACCACCATCTGGTCTGCGCCCGCTGCGGCGCCATCCGCGATGTCCACCCGGCGGGCAATCCGCTGGCCGATCTGCCCGACTCGGAGCGCTTCGGCTTCACGGTCTCGGACGTCGAGGTCACCTACAAGGGCATCTGCCCGAACTGCGCGGCCTGACACCACCCGGCACGACACCACCCGGCCGTCACGGCCCATAGCCCGTGACGGCCGTTTCCGTTCCCCCCGGGCACGACCGAAATCAACCGGCCAACCGGCCCGAACAGTGCGCTCCCGGCGCGTTTCCCGGAAAGCACCGAAGGCCCGGATTCCATGGAATCCGGGCCTTCGGTCTTGAGTAGCGGGGACAGGATTTGAACCTGCGACCTCTGGGTTATGAGCCCAGCGAGCTACCGAGCTGCTCCACCCCGCGTCGGTGAACCCCACTCTACGGTGTCCCGGCCGGTCGGTGCAAATCCCTTCCCACGGGCCCCGCGGACACCGGGCGGCCCCGGAGGCCGCAGGCCCCCCGGGGCCGCAGCGGCAGGGAAGCCCTCGACCGTCTCGACCGTCCCGGGCCGCCCTCGCGGGCCGGGACGGACGCGCATCCGCCGGTCCGGCCCGGTGCACGGAATGCCCCGGTGCACGGAGATGCCCGGTGCACGGAGATGCCGGGTGCGCCGCCGACCCGGTAGAAGACGTGCCCGCACCGGGCCCGCGCTCCCGCCACAGCCACAGGCACAGCGGCAGCGGCGGCGGCGGCAGGCGACTACGCCGTCAGCTCCTGGTGGAGCGCGTCCCGCAGCTTCGCCGCGCGCTCGGTGACCTCGCCCGGGCCCAGTTCCTCGGCCCGGGCGCACCACCGCTTGCCCTCGGCCAGCTCGCCGCGGCGGGCCGCCAGCAGTGCGAGCCGCAGCGCGGCCCGGCCGTGGCCCGCGTGCGCGGCCCGGGTCCACCAGAGCGCCGCCTCGCGCTCATTGCCGTCCCGGGCCAGCAGCAGCCCCAGGTTGAACGCGCCGTTGCGGCTGCCCGCCTCGGCCGCCTCCCGGTACCAGCGGGCCGCGGCGGTGACGTCCCCGCGTGCGGCGGCCAGCATGCCGACCCGTACCTGGGCACGCCGGTGCCCCTGTTCGGCGGCGCGCTCGTACCACTCCTCGCACTCGGTCTTCTCCGCCGTGGTCTCGCCCAGTGCGGGCGGGCCGGGCGGTGGCTGGCGGGCGTCCAGCAGGGTGGCCAGCCGGAAGGCGGCCTCCGCGCTGCCCCCGCCCGCCGCGCAGCGCAGATGCCGTTCGGCGGTCTGCTCGTCGCCGTCGCGCAGCCGGGCTATGCCGACCTGGAGCGCCGCCTCCGTATGACCGGCGGCGGCGGCCCGCTCGTACCACTTCAGGGCGGTGCGGTCGTCGTCCCGGCCGACGTACAGGATGCCCAGGTTGAACGCGGCGTCGACGCTGCCGGCCTCCGCGGCCTTGGAGAACCAGGGCTCGGCGCCGACCGCGTCACCGGCCTGGAGCAGCAGCACGGCGAGCGCGTTGGCGGCCTCCCGGTGCCCGGCGTAGGCGGCGTTGCGGTACCACTGTTCGGCCTGGGCAGTCCGGTCCTGGGCGGCGCAGAGCAGCCCGAGGTTGTAGGCGCCGTTGACATCGCCCGCGCTCATCGCGGCCCGGTACCAGCGCTCGGCGGTCTGCGGCTCGCCGCGGGCGGCGTGCAGGGCGCCGAGCGCGTTGGCCGCGTTGCCGTCGCCCTCCTGGGCGGCCCGCAGCCACCAGATCGCGGCGCTCTCCTCGTCGCCCGCGTCCCGCAGCAGGAAGCCGAGGGCGCAGGCGGCCTTGGTCTCACCGTCCTTGGCGGAGGTCAGATACCAGCGCCCGGCCTCCTTGAGTTCGCCGCGCTTCTCCAGGATGGCGCCGAGGTGCAGGGCGGCGCGGCGGTGGCCGCGGGCGGCGGCCTGCCGGTACCACTGGGCGGCCTCGTCCAGCGCGGAGAGGGCTCGCGCGCCGGTGCCGGTCTCGGGGCCGGGGCCGCCGCGCGGTACGCCCGCGGGCCGGGCGGCCTGGTCGGCGGCGCGCAGGTCGAGCATCCGGGCCAGCCGGTACGAGGCCTCCCGGTGCCCCTGCTCGGCGGCGGCCCGCAGCCAGCGCTCGGCGCCCACGTCGCTGCGGTGCTCCAGCAGATCGGCCAGGGCGTAGGCGCCCAGGGCGTGGCCCTGCTCGGCGGACTGGCGGAGCCAGTACTCGGCGGCCGGCTCGTCGCCGCGTTCGCGGAAGTGGCGGCCCAGGGCATGGGCGGCGGCGGCGGATCCGGCGACGGCGGCGATCCGCCACCAGCCCGCGGCCTCCTCCGGGTGGCCGCGCTGGTGGAGCAGGACGCCGAGGTTGTTGGCCGCGGCCCGGTCACCGGCCGC
Organism: Streptomyces sp. NPDC003691; assembly: GCF_053981115.1. Taxonomy (NCBI): domain Bacteria; kingdom Bacillati; phylum Actinomycetota; class Actinomycetes; order Kitasatosporales; family Streptomycetaceae; genus Streptomyces; species Streptomyces sp. NPDC003691. The sequence goes on from NZ_JBSFNQ010000014.1 coordinate 31,632, forward strand.
GGTGGCGCCGCGGAGATAGGGCTCGGCGCTGTCGAGTTCGCCGCGGCGGAGAAGGAGGGAGCCGAGCACGCTCATGGCGGCGGGGTCGCCGGCGTCGGCCGCGCGGCGGTGCCGCGCCTCCGCTCCGGCCGTCTCCACAGCGTCCACATTGGCATCAGCTGTATCACCCGCACCAGATGTCGTACGGGAATCAATTGCTCCGGATGCCCGCCCCGAACGCCCCGGGAGAGCAGCTGCGGACGGGCTGGTACCGGTGCCGGGACCGATGCCGGTGGCGGGACGTGCGAGACGCGCAACGGCGGCCGGAGGCGCCGCATTCAGCGCGTTCGCCGCCGTACCGGCATCTCGCCGTACAAACCGCCCGGTCTCCAACAGAGTCGCCCTGTCCCCCATAAATTCCATCGTCGCACCACCCGCAGCCCGCTCACACCTGGTATACCGCAGTGGGTGAGGTCACTTCAGCGTTTTGTCGACATGCCCACAGAGAGATAAGTCAAACACTTATCTGTTCAACTCCCCGGGCGCGGTGCACGGTTCCCCCCTCCGCTGTGGGCCGTCTCTCAGCAATACGCACACCGAGGGCCCGGATCCTCAATGGATCCGGGCCCTCGATGATTCAGTAGCGGGGACAGGATTTGAACCTGCGACCTCTGGGTTATGAGCCCAGCGAGCTACCGAGCTGCTCCACCCCGCGTCGGTATGTCCCAACAGTACCAGACGCACGGGATGACCAGCACATACGGCCGGAAGGCCGGTCCCCCCGGAGGTGGACCGGCCTTCCCGTCAGGTGGACGTCGGCGGACTCTTCGATTCCGCCGGTGGCTTCGTCGCCGGGCCCGAGGACCCGCCCTGAAGCCGGGCCAGCCGGTCCAGCGCGGCATCGAGCTGGTCCTCGGCACGGCCGACCGCCTCACGGTCGGTCGGATCCTTCTTCAGCGCCGCGTCGACCGCGGCATGGGCTTCGAGGACCTCCGTGATGGCCTGCTTCACGGCCGCGTCGCCCGTCGCCGGCGGAGTCGTCGGAGGCGGTGTGGCCGACCCGGGCGGCTTGGTGCCCGGCGGCTGTTCGGCCGGCGGAGTCGTCGGTTCCTTCACCGGCTGCTCGAAGGCCGCGTCCAGCGCCTGGGACAGGCTGTCCTTGAAGACCGGCTTGCCGCCGCCGTAGGCCGCGGCCACCTTCTTCAGCAGCGGGTAGTTGGCACTACCGCCGCGGGCGTAGACGGGCTCCACATAGAGGAAGCCGCCGTCCAGGGGGATCGTCAGCAGATTGCCGTACTCGATATCCGAGTCGGTGCCCCTGAGGTCGCGGACGAAGGTCGCCACTTCCTCCACACCGTTCAGCTCGCTCTGCACCTGCGAGGGGCCCTGGACCGTCTCGGTGACTCTCAGCAGCCTGATCTTGCCGTACTCGGGGCTGTTGGCATCGGCGTCCACCGCCATATAGGCACCCAGATTGGGCCGCCCGTTGGGGGTGAACGTCGTCGTCAGCGAGAACTTCTGTTCCTTGTCGCCCGGCATCTTGAGGCTCAGGTAGTACGGCGGAACCGCGCTGGCCTCCTTCTTGTTCGTCGGGTCGTCCGGCACCTGCCAGGCGTCCGAGCCGCTGTAGAACTGGTCGGGCTCGGTGACGTGGTACCGGGTCAGCAGCTCGCGCTGGACCTTGAACATGTCCTGGGGGTAGCGCAGATGCGACTTCAGCTCGGAGCTGATCTCGCTCTTCTTCTTCACCGTCCCCGGGAACGCCTTCATCCAGGTCTTCAGCACCGGGTCCTTGGTGTCCCACTGGTACAGCTTGACCGTGCCGTCGTAGGCGTCGACGGTGGCCTTGACCGAGTTCCGGATGTAGTTGACCTGGTTCTGCTGCGCGACGACGGCCCGCTGACTGGTGGTCGTGGAGTCGGTCGTGGTGTCGCCCAGCGTGGTGCGGGAGGCGTAGGGATAGCCGTTGGTCGTCGTATAGGCGTCGATGATCCACTGGATCCGGCCCTCGACGACCGCCGGATAGGCGTCTCCGTCGATGGTCAGCCAGGGCGCGACGGCCTCGACCCGCTCCTTGGGCGTCCGGTTGTAGAGGATCTTCGACCCCTCGCCCACGGCGCCCGAGTAGAGGATCTGCGGCTCGCCGAAGGCCACCGCGTACGCGGCGCGGTTCAGGGTGCTGGAGAGGCTGACGCCGCCCTTGCCCTTGAAGCTGGTGTACTTCGTGTCACCGCTGGCCGCCTCGTAGTCCAGCTCCTTCTGGGGGCCGCCGACGATGGAGTACTGCTGCGTCTTCTCGCCGTAGTAGACCCGCTGCTCGTAGGAGCCCTTGCCGATCAGCGTGCCCTTGGTGGGCATACCGGACTCGGTGAAGTCGGGCGAGCCGACGGTGCCCTTGCCGGGGTCGGTGACCACACTGGTGCCCTTGGCCGCGATCGCGCCGTAGCCGTGGGTGTAGGTGAAGTGGTCGTTGATCCAGTTCCGCTTCGGAATGCCCTCGATGTTCAGCTCGCGCAGACCGATCACGGTGTCCTGCGGCTTGCCGTCGGGACCCGGGTAGCGGTCGACGTCCAGGGTCGTCGGGAACTGGTAGTACTTCCGCTCCTGCTGGAGCTGCTGGAACGCCGGCGACACCACATTGGAGTCGACCACGCGGTAGCTGGCGGCCGTATTGGCCTCGGCCCGCTGCTCGGCCCGGCGGCTCGGATCGGCCGACCGGCCCGGATAGTCCTCGGGCTTGGCCTGGTCGATCCCGTACGCCTTGCGGGTGGCGTCGATGTTCTTCTGGATGTACTGCGCTTCCTTGGCCTGCTCGTTCGGCTGGACCTGGAACTTCTGCACGATCGCCGGGTACAGCCCGCCGATCAGGATCGCCGAGAGCACCATCAGGCCGAAGCCGATGACGGGCAGCTGCCAGGTGCGCCGCCAGAGGGTGGCGAAGAAGAGCACCGCGCAGATCACGGCGATGAAGAACAGGATGGTCTTCGCCGGGAGGTAGGCGTTGGCGTCGACGTACCGCAGGCCCGTCCAGTTGCCGGTGGCCTTGAAGTCGCTGGACTTCACGGCCAGGCCGTAGCGGTCGAGCCAGTAGGCCACGGCCTTCAGCGAGACGAAGATCCCGAGCAGCACCGAGAGGTGGCCGGTGGCGGCGGCGGTGGCCCGGGCGCCGGGGCTGGTGATGCGCAGCCCGCCGTACAGATAGTGGGTCAGCGCGGCGGCGATCAGCGACAGCACCACGGCCGCGAAGCCGAAGCCGAGGAGGAAGCGGTACCAGGGCAGGTCGAACGCGAAGAACGCGACGTCCAGACCGAACTGGGGGTCCTTCTCGCCGAACGGCACCCCGTTGACCCACTGGAGCCAGGTCTTCCACTGACCGGTGGCGGACGCTCCGGCGATCAGCCCGACGAGCGCGGTGACCGAGAGGAGAACCCACTTCTTGTACGGGGCGATGCCCATCCGGTAGCGGTCGAGGCTCTGCTGCTCCAGCGACATCGCGCTGAGCGGCGGGCGGAGCCGGTGCGCGAGCCAGATGTTCAGGCCCACGACGGTCGCCATCAGGAGGCCGAAGACGGCGAAGAGGCCGATCTTCGTCCAGAGGGTGGTGGTGAACACCGACGAGTACTCGACGGATCGGTACCAGAGCCAGTCGGTCCAGAACCCGGCGAACATGACGAACGCCATCGCCAGCACCGCCAGCACGCCCAGTGTCATCAGCAGGGTGCGGACACGCCGGGACGGCCGTCCCACCCTGATCCGTGGCCCGGTCGGGGGGCCTCCGCCGCGGTCCGGCATCTGGAAAGCCAACGTGCGCACCTCGAAGTTCGCGATCGTATGACCGCCCGGACGGGTACCGGACGGCCGTGTCAAGCGGGCCCCGCGATCGTAGAGCCCATTGATGCAACTTACTGAGGCTTTACCTAGTTCCCGTCATGGGGTATCGATCCGGCCCGGTCCGGTGGCCCTTCCGTGTCCGGTTCGTGGCTGTTTCGTATCCCGGCCGGGAGGCGGTCCCGGCGGCGGTCCCCGAGGCGGTCCCGGCGTCCGGCCGGGGACCGGCTCCGGGACGGGCCCGGCCGCGCCCGGGAGCCGTCCGGCGGTGGGGTGGCGGGCGGCGCAGACGGCCGGGCGGTCGGGAGACCGGGCCCGGCGGTCAGGCGGCCCGGCGGTGGGGTGGCCGGGCGGTCGGGCCCGGCGGGACCGCCCGGGGGCGGCGGGCGGAGTGGCCGGTTCCCGCCGGAAGCCGCCGACGGGGCAGGATATGAACCATGTCCAATGAATCCTCCGCTTCCCCCTCCCCCGTCTCGCCGTCCTCGCCGGGACCGATCGCCGCGAGCCCGCTGACCCGGGCCGTACTGGAGATCGACGAATACGCCGCCACCCTCGGCTGGGACCAGCCCGCACGGCTCTTCGCCCTGGTCGACACGGCCGCGCTGCGCGCCCAGGAGCCCGCGCTGGCCGAACAGCTCGGGCTGGAGGGCGACGACGACACGGCGTCGCCGCTGACGCCCGTCGAGCAGGACGAGCTGCCCGCGGGCGCGCCGCTCGACGAGTTCCTCGCCACGATCGCCTGGCCCGACGCGGTGGCGGGCTGCGCCCTGACGGTGGAGCGGCAGATGCTGCCCCCGTCGGCGGAGGCGTCGGTACCGGAGAAGCTGGGCGAGAGCGCGCTCGCGAAGTGGGTGGCGTCGCACCCGGACCGGCAGGAGGTCCGGATGACCGTGGCGGTGCTGCGGGACGGGGCGCGCGAGTCGGCGCTGCGGCTGCGCGAGAAGGACTCCGCCACCGATGTGCTCACCGGCCCGGACCTGGTGCCGGGTCTGTCGGAGGCGCTGGCGGCGACCTTCGAGGCGTAGTACGGCAAGGGCGCGGGCGGCGCCGGTCCGCCCCGGTGGACGCGGCGGCACGGTCCGCTCGGCGGGAACGCGGCGCTCGGCCTGCTCCGGCGGAAACGCGGGGGCGGGCGGCGGTCCGGGCGCGCCGCCGGGCGGGCGGCGCGAGGGCCGGGCGGGCGGCGCGAGGGCCGGGCGGGCGGTCCGCCGTTCCGGACCCGCGCGGGTGCGGTCTGATCCCCCCCGGCCGGGGGGATCAGCCCTTGGCGCAGGACGGCAGCCCGGTCCGCTGGCCGCTGCTGATCTTCTCCAGGGACTTCGTGGCGTCGGCGATGGTGTCGACCTTGACCAGCGTCAGCCCCTCGGGGATGTCCGCGGCGGCAGTCTCGCAGTTGTCGGCGGGGGTGAGGAAGTACTCGGCGCCGGCGGCCCTGGCACCGACCAGCTTCATGGCGATCCCGCCGATCGGCCCGACCCGTCCGGCGTCGTCGATGGTGCCGGTGCCCGCCACGAACTTCCCGCCGGTCATATTTCCGGGGGTGAGCTTGTCGACGATGCCGAGGGCGAACATCAGCCCGGCGCTGGGGCCGCCGACGTCGGCGAGGTTGATGTCGATGGTGAACGGGAAGGTGTGGTCGGTCCCCGCCTGGATGCCGACGATCGCCCGGTCCGCGCCCTCGGCCTTGGCGGTGGTGATGGTGACGTCCTCGGTGGTGGTGGGCTCCCGGCCCGCCTTCTCGGCCGCGGCGGCCGTCTTCGCCGGGACGATCGTGAAGACCACCTGCTGGCCGGGGCGGCGCTTGGTGACCAGCTTCGCCACATCGCCGGGCTCCTTGACCGCGGTACCGTCCACCGCCCTGATCACGTCTCCGGCGTGCAGCCGGCCCTCGGCGGGGCTGTCCTTGACGACCGTGGCGACCACGACCCGCGAGGTGACGGGGATCTTCAGCTGCTTCAGGGCGGCGACCTTGGCGCTCTCCTGGGACTGGCTGAACTCCTCGGCGTTCTCCTGGGTGGACTGTTCCTCGGTCTGCCCGTCGGGGTAGAGCGTGTCCTTCGGGACGACGACGTTGTCGTGGGCGAGCCAGCCGTGGACGGCCTCGACGAGGTTCATCCGGTAGTCGGCGCCGGTGACCCGGACCGTGGTCATGTTGAGGTGCCCGGACGCCGGGTAGGTCTTGCGCCCGTCGATCCGCAGAACCGGTTCGCCACCGGCGTCGCCGAGGGTGTTGACCGTGGGCCCCGGGGACATCTCCGCGTACTTCACCGGGATCAGGATGCCCGCGCAGAGCAGCGCGATGGCGATCAGCGTGGATGCGAGCATCGTCGCGGTGCGGCGTGGCATGGAACGACAGTACGGGACGGGCCCCCCGGTACGCCGTCCGGGCCGGTCCGTACGGGGAGGCCCGGGGGGCCTCCGGCGGAAGGGTCCGGACCGGATCCGGGCCCGCCGCGGAAACGGCCGGTTCCCGTCGTACGAGCGGGCTCGGGGGCGGGCCGTGAGCGTCCCGAACCGTACGGAACCGCGGGCGCTACGGGCCGGGCGGGCCTGCGGAGCCGGTCTTCTCCATCGCGTCGCGGAACCGCGCGTACCCGGCGAGTTCGGCGACGTCCCCGGTGGTCCGGTTCCGTGACGCCCAGCCTCCCCATATCGCGGCACCGACGGCAGCGAACAGCGGAATCAGCAACCACGCGAGTGCTGCCATCGCGACCTCCCTACCCCATGGAACGACACGGCCGGGCCGCCGTACGGGCGCATCCGGCTGAGTGATCAACAGATTAATGGTCCACCGGTTCAACGCTCGTGGCAGGGGCCCGGTTACGCAAATCGGGCGGGCGGGAGGCGGCGGCGGAGTACCGGGGCGGGGTCCGGGAACCGGTGCGGGGGTCAGGCGCCGACCCACTCCTCGGTGCCGTCGGAGAACGTCTGGTGCTTCCAGACGGGGACTTCGCGCTTCAGGTCGTCGATCAGCCTGCGGCAGGCGTCGAAGGCCTCGGCCCGGTGGGGGCAGGACACCGCGACGATCACCGCGATATCGCCGACGGCGAGGTCGCCCACCCGGTGGACGGCGGCGAGCGCGCGGACCGGGAAGTCGGCCGCGACCTTCTCGGCGACGCGCCGCAGCTCGGCCTCGGCGGTGGGGTGGCACGAGTAGCCGAGGGCGTCGACGTCGGATCCGGCATCGTGGTTGCGGACCGTGCCGACGAACAGCGCCGTACCGCCCGCCGCGGGGTCGCCGACGGCGGCGAAGACCTCGTCGACGGAGAGGGGGGCGTCACGGACGGCGACGAGCCGCAGCGGGTCGTGCCCCGCCCGCTCGCCGGGATGATCGTGCCTGGTGGTCATGGCCACATCGTGCCGTACGCCGTCCCCGCCGGGCCACCGCCCGCCGCGGCCCGCCACGGACCGCCGCGGACACCGCCGCGGGGCGGGCCAGGGCACGGCGGGGCCGGGAGCCGGGGGGTGCGGCCGGGGCCGCCCGGGAACGGGCCGGGCGGCCCGCCGGGGCCGGGGACCGGGCCGGGCGGCCCGGGGCTGGGACTGCGGGGCCCGGCGGGCTACAGCCGGCGGCGGGCCTTGCGGGCGCGGCGCACCAGGGCGGCCGTACCGAGCAGGGCGACCGTCGCGCCCGCCGCACCGGCCGCGGCGGCGTCCTTGCGGCCCAGTCGGCGGCCGGCGACCGTATGGCGTCCGGCGACCTCCTCCAGGAGCGCGGCGAGCACCTCCTCGTTGGTCCAGCGGGGCCGCCATCCGGCGTCGTGGAGCCTGCCGATGCTGACCACCCAGGGGTGCATGGTGTACGCGAGGTCCCCGGCCGGGGAGGGTGTCACCCCGATGCGGTGGAGCCGGGCGGCGGCCCCCAGGGCGATCGCGGACGGCAGTTCCATCCGGCGGATTCCGGTCAGCTCCTCGACCTCCTCCTGTTCCAGCCAGCCGTCGCAGCCGACGGCCAGCTCGCCGTCGACCTTCTCCAGGGCCGCGTACTCCAGGGCGCCGACCAGGTCCTCGACATGGCAGAACTGCCAGGTGGGGCGGGATCCGGCGACGACGAGCAGCCGGGGCGACTCGAAATAGCGGGTCAGGGCGGTGTCCGTACCGCCGACCAGGACGGCGGGGCGCACCACGGTGACGTTCAGCCCGGGGTGGGCGCGGGGCGCCCGGCGGGCCAGATGCTCGATCTCCAGCAGGTCGCCGACGCCGGTGGCCTCCGCGGTGGCCCGCAGTTCGGCGTCCTCCGACAGCGGAACGTCGTTGTCCGGCTGCGCTCCGTACACCATGGCGGAGGTGCAGAGCACCACCCGGCGCACCCCGGCGGCCGCGGCCGCCGTCAGGACCGTCTGGGTGCCGCGTACGTTGTACGCGGTACGGGCCGCGGAGTCGGACTCCAGGTCGAGGTCGAGCGCGAGGTGCACGACGACGTCGGCGCCGCGCAGCTTCTCGGCGATGGCCGGGTCGCGGACGTCGAGGACGTGCCACTGCGCCCCGGGGACATCGCCCCGGCGCTCGTCGATCGCGACGACCCGCCCGACCTCGTCGGACCCGGCCAGTTGCCGGGCCAGCAGCTCACCGATGCCGGTGGCGGCGCCGGTGACCGCGATGACGGGTCCGCGGCCCGCGGCGCGGTCGCCGGGGGCCGGGGTTGAGCGGTTTCGCGCTCCGCGAACCTGCGGATCTGGGGAACTCACCAGGCGTCTCCAGCGGTTGTCTTCAGTACGTACGGTCATGACGCGTACGTACCAGGTGGCGTCCATCCTGCCCCAGGCCCCGAGCCGGCGGAGCACCGAGCCCGGATGCGGGCCGGGATGTCTACGCTGGGTGGTGTTGTGAGGGCATTCGCCGCCGGCCGGGCGCCGGCGGCCCTACGAGCCGAGGAAACCCGTGAGTGACACCCCATTCGGATTCGGCCTCCCGCCGGAGGAGCCGGAGCCCGGCGACGAGGGCAGGAAGAAGGATGCCGCGGACGGTGGCAGCAGCGGCGGCGGCTCGTCCCCGCGGAATCCGCAGAATCCGTTCGGCTTCGGCCCCGGGGCGGGCGGCGACAATCCCTTCGCCGCCATGTTCGGCTCCTTCGATCCCCAGGACCTGGGCGCCGCCTTCCAGCAGCTCGGCCAGATGCTGAGCTACGAGGGCGGGCCGGTGAACTGGGACATGGCCAAGCAGATCGCCCGGCAGACCGTCTCCCAGGGCACGGCGGACGGTGTCAAGGACGCCTCCGTGGGCCCCGCCGACCGTACGGCGGTGGAGGAGGCCCTGCGGCTGGCCGATGTCTGGCTGGACGGGGTGACGTCCCTGCCGTCCGGCGCGGGCACCGCGGTGGCGTGGAGCCGGGCCGAATGGGTGGAGGCGACGCTTCCGGCGTGGAAGCAGCTGGTCGACCCGGTCGCCGAGCGGGTCGGCGCGGCCATGGGCGGGGTGCTGCCCGAGGAGATGCAGGCCATGGCGGGCCCGCTGATCGGCATGATGCGCTCGATGGGCGGCGCGATGTTCGGCCAGCAGATCGGGCAGGCGATGGGTGTGCTGGCGGGCGAGGTCGTCGGCTCCACGGACATCGGTCTGCCGCTGGGTCCGGCCGGGAAGGCCGCCCTGCTGCCGCTGAACGTGGAGACGCTCGGCAAGGACCTCGGTGTCCCGAAGGACGAGGTGCGGCTCTATCTCGCCCTGCGTGAGGCCGCCCACCAGCGGCTCTTCGCCCATGTGCCGTGGCTGCGCTCGCATCTCTTCGGCGCCGTCGAGGGGTACGCCCGCGGTATCAAGGTCGACACCTCGAAGCTGGAGGACGTCGTCGGGCAGTTCGACCCGACGCATCCCGAGCAGTTGCAGGAGGCACTCCAGCAGGGCATGTTCCAGCCGGAGGACACCCCGGAGCAGAAGGCGGCACTGGCCCGGCTGGAGACGGCGCTGGCGCTGGTCGAGGGCTGGGTGGACGCGGTGGTCCACGAGGCCGCCGCGGCCCGGCTGACGTCCGCCTCGGCGCTGCGGGAGACGCTGCGCCGCCGCCGGGCGTCCGGCGGGCCCGCGGAGCAGACGTTCGCCACGCTGATCGGGCTCCAGCTGCGGCCGCGCCGGCTGCGGGACGCCTCCCGGCTCTGGGCGTCGCTGACGGACGCCCGCGGTATGGACGGCCGGGACGCGCTCTGGGAGCACCCGGACATGCTGCCGACCGCAACCGACCTGGACGACCCGGACGGTTTCGTCCACCGCGAGCAGCTCGACTTCTCGGAGCTGGACCGGATACTGGGCGAGGCCGCGTCCGGCGGCAAGGCCCCGGAGACCGGCACCGGCACCGGCACCGGCACGGAGAGTGACGGCAAGGGCGACGCCGGCAGTGACGGCGACAGCGGCGGCGGCAAGGGCACGCCGGGGGCCGGGCCCGGAGGTTCCGGCCGGTGAGCCTGCACGACGACGCCGTCCTGGTGCTGAAGTCCTACCGGGATGGCGGCGACCCGGAGCAGGCGGAGCTGCGACAGCGGTATCTGGACCACCTGTCGGCCCATCCGGACGGACTGTGGAAGGCGTGCGGGGCGGGCCATCTGACGGCGAGCGCCCTGATCGTGGATCCGGAGCGGCAGCGGGTGCTGCTGACCCTCCACCGGAAGCTCGGTATGTGGCTCCAGATGGGCGGCCACTGCGAGCCCGGCGATCCGACGCTGGCCGCGGCGGCGCTGCGGGAGGCCACCGAGGAATCGGGTATCCCCGGGCTGACGCTGCTCCCGGGCGGTGCGCCGGAGCCGGTGCGGCTCGACCGGCATCCGATTCCGGCGCCCTGCCACTGGCATCTGGATGTGCAGTACGCGGCGCTGGCCCCGGCGGGCGCCGCCGCGGTGATCAGTGACGAGTCGCTGGACCTGCGCTGGTTCGGTTACGACGAGGTGCCGGAGGTCGCGGACACGTCCGTCGTCCGGCTGCTGGAGCGGGCCCGGGCCGTGCTCTGACGGTCCCGTACGGGCCTGCTGCGCCCGGCAACGCGCGGGGCGCCCGTGGTCACCGGGGATTCCGGTGACCACGGGCGCCCTTCGCCGTAACGGGCCCGGCGCGGTTCAGCTCAGCACGGTTCAGCTCAGCACGGTTCAGTTCAGCGTGGTTCGGTTCAGCGTGGTTCGGTTCAGTGCGGTTCAGTTCCAGGAGTTGCCGCGGTTACGGCCGTCGGCGCCGAACTGGCCGCGGATGCCCTCGCCGATCTGGGCGTTCTGCGGCGGCATCACCTCGCTGGGCTGCACCAGGACGAAGCCCTGGCCGAGGAAGCTCAGCTCCCAGCCCTCGCCGGTGCTGCCGCGGCGGGTGCGGACACTGGTGGAGGTCGTCGGCGCCTCCATCTGGACGCGCAGCCGGGTGGACCAGGCGACGATGGCGTCGGAGTCGACGTTCACCGGCGATTCCGCGCTCACCGGGAGCATCAGCGGCTGCCCGGAGGTCATCAGGGCCACCTTGCCGTGGCCGGTGATGTTGAGCTGGTACTTGCCGGATCCGGAGATCCCGTACTCGCTGTCCACCGCGAGGACCTCGGTGTTCAGCGCGGGGTCGAGCGCCAGCACATAGTCGCTGTCCACGGTCAGCCCGCCGCTGTCGACCTCGACGACATGGATGTACTGGGCGAGGTTGGCGAGGTAGACCGTGCCCTGGCCGGAGCAGCGCATCAGGTCGAGGCCCTCGCCGGTCCGCTGCCGGTTGCGGCGCTCGCTGGCGCTCTGGTACTCGCCGTCGAAGTCGATCAGCCCCTGGTAGGCGACCATGGCGCCCTTGCGGGCGAGGATGTCGTCATTGCCCTGGAGGGTGATCCGCAGCAGCTGCGGGTTCTGGACGGCGATGCGTTCCTGGGTCTGCTGCTCGCCATAGGTGAAAAGTGGGCTCTGCATGATGTTTCCCGCTCCCTCAGCCCCGGATCCGCAGCCGGTCGGTGTTGTCCTCGCTCGGCTGGACGACGACGATGCCCTCGCCGGAGAAGGCCATCTGGTACGCCTCGCCGGTGCCGCGGCCGATGAGGGCGCTCGCCTTCATGCTCCGCTTGGCCTTCACCTTCAGATGCGGCGACCAGGCCACCAGGGCGTCCGGGTCGACGTAGGTCTCGTCCTGGCCGCGGCCGCAGTCGACGACGATGGGCGTGCCGCGGGAGGTCAGGGCGACCCAGCCGGTGCCCGCGATCTCCACGTTCCACAGGCCGGTGCCGGCGAGCTTCGCCATGCCCTTGACCTTCTGGACGCTCCACTGGAGGTGGGCGTCGAAGGCGAGCACATTGGAGCCGTTGACGGACAGGGAGTCGTTGTTGAGGTAGATGACGACCACGTCGGCGCCGTAGTCGGCGAGATAGAGGACGCCGTCGCCGTGGCAGCGCATGATGGGCGCGCCTTCGCCGGTCGCCCACTGGGCGACGGCCTGCTGGGCGGACGGCGGATTGGCCTCGTACTGGACGAAGCCCTCGTAGGCGACCATGGAGCCGGTGCGGGCGAAGAGGTCGTGGCCGGTGGCCATGGCCACCTTGAGCATGGTGCGGCCGTGGTTCTCCATCCGGGCCGCGAGGGGGGTCGGGGCGTAGCCCGCGAGTTGCTGGTTCATGGATCCGGGCTCCCTCAGACCTCGTAGGGCTGGACGACGATGAAGTTGCCGGGGGCGCCCCGGAACTGCAGGTTGACGGTCTCGCCGCTGTGTCCGGGGTAGGAGTTGCGGCGGAGCCGGACCTGGGACGCGAGCTTCACCTGCGAGGCCGCCGACCAGGCCACGATCGCGTTGGTGTCGGCGAAGGTGGAGGCGGTCACCGGGAGGACGACGGGGATGCCGTGCGTCTTGACGACGACGGTGCCGGTGCCCTGGAACTGGAGGGTGAACAGCACCCCGCCCGGGATGCCGTGGCCCTCGATCCGGCGGACCTCGTACTGGAGGGACTCGTCGAACGCGAGGACGTTCTCGGCGGAGACGCAGATCGCGTCACCCTGGAGTTCGATGGGGTGGAGATGGGCGTTGTCCTCGGCGAGGAAGACCTGGCCGCGGCCGGTACAGCGCATGAGCTGCATCTCCTGGCCGGTGGCATTGCCGACGACGCGGCCGGTGAAGCCGCCGCTCTTGTGGCTGAAGTCGATCTTCCCCTGGTACATCACCATGCTGCCGCTGCGGGCGAGGACGGCGGTGCCGCCCATGGCGACGTCGACCCGCATCAGGTGCTGGTTCTGCGGGGTCCAGCGCTGGCCGGTGGGGGTCTCGCGGTAGGCCTGGAGGGCCGCGTTGAGCCCGGGGCCCGCGGCGGGCACACCTTGCGGGATGCCGCCGGGCTGTCCCTGGATACCGGTCTGGCCGTAGGCGAAGGGCGCCTGCTGTACGAATCCCCCGGCGCCGGGCGGCGGCGCCATCCCGGGTAGCTGGCCGGGCATCTGGCCGGGGGGCTGCCCCGGAATCTGGCCCGGCACCTGCCCGAACGGCGGCTGGCCCGGGACCTGGCCGAACGGCGGCTGGGCGAACTGCGGCTGACCGGGCGGCGGTACGGCGCCGGGCGGCGCCGCGGCGGGGGGTACCGCGGCGCGCGGCGCGGCCGGGGGCACCACGGCCGGAGGTACGGCGCCGGGGGGTGCGGCCGCGGGCGCGCCGAACGCGGGAGCGGGAGCGGGCGGCTGGGGGGTGTACGCCTGGGGCGGCTGCGCCACGGCCTGGAGCGGCGGCGGCGCCGCGAACGTCGGCGCGGGCGCGGGCACGGCGGCAGGCGCGGGCGCCTCGGGAGCGGCGGCCGGCTGGTCCTCCGCGACCTCACCGCCGAAGTTCCGCAGGAGGGCGTCCAGCCCGCCGTCGAAGCCCTGGCCGACGGCGGCGAACCGCCAGACGTCCTTCAGATAGAAATCGGCCAGCATGACCGCGCGCTCGGTGCTGAACTCCGCCCCTGTGAAGGGGTAGCGGGCGACCTCCTCGCCACCGGCCACGATCCGGATGTAACCCGGTCCGACCTGGGACATCACACCGTCGCCGTCGATGGTGGCGGTAAAGCTGAGCTTGGTGATGTGCGGCGGAATACGGTCCAGGGTCACCCGGAAGGATTCGGTGTCCCCGGACTGCGCGCCGAGCAGCTGGATGGACTCCTCGGGCGACTTCGGCTGGTTGAAGAAGACGAAGTACCGGTCGTCGGAGAGTTTTTCGGCGGCGTCGAGGCCGAAACAACTGATGTCGAAGGTCAGACCGGGAGCGGCGATCGATACGCCGACATACAGATCCGTACCCGCGGTGAGATCACTGATCTTGGCCTTGTGGCCGCGTTGGAATTCCCTGGCCATGCGTAACGACCGTCCCCCATCCCGAAAAAACTACGAATGCGTCGCGCCAGGCTAACGGCTGCCCACCACTTCCGGCCAAGGGCTGAAGCCGCGCCGGGACACATTCGATACATGCCGATCAACGTCCGGTGATACCGGCGCGTTCCCTCGCGCGTTCCCCGGCGCGTTCGCCGGCGCCTCCCGGTGCGACGGCCCGCCGCACCGCCCGCGGGGCCGTCCGGTCGACCGCTCCGGCGGTGTCAGTCCGCGTCGGTACCGGGACCGGGATGGGTACGGGGCAGGCGCTGCGCGGCGACGACGCCCTCCAGATAGCCGCGGGCCCGCTCGGTGCGGGGATACGCCTCCAGCAGCCGCCAGAAGCGGGGGCCGTGTCCGGGAACGAGCAGATGCGCCAGTTCGTGGACGAGGACGTAGTCGACGACGTATTCGGGCATGCCCTGGAGCCGGTGGGAGAGCCGGATACTGCCCTCGGCGGGGGTGCAGGAGCCCCAGCGGGTGTTCTGATTGGTCACCCAGCGGACGGACGCGGGCCGGGCCCGGCCGTCGAGGTACTGCGCGGAGAGGCGCTCCGCGCGCTCGGCCAGCTCCCCGTCGCCGAGGATTCGCTTGCTCTCCTGGGCGGCCAGTTTGTCGAGCATCACGCCGACCCACCGCCGCTCCTCGGCCTCCGACATCCGGGCCGGGATCAGCACGATCGTACGGTCGCCCTCGCGGTAGGCGGAGACGGTCCGGCTCCGGCGGGCGCTCCGGCGGACCTCGACCGCGCTCGTCGCCGCGCCGCGGGGGACGCGGCCGGTCGCACTGTGCCGCGGGCTTTCCCCGCCGTGCGACGGAGTCCGCCCGGCGATACGGGAGGAAGGGTCGGCTGACACGCCACGACGTTACCCGCTGAATGCCTCCGAAGCACCGGCTCCGCGTCGGTTCTCCGCCGAACCGCTCCATGAACCACCCCAGGGCCGCACCAACGGCCGCACCGGCATCCGCACCGCCGACTACTGCAACGGCTACTGAAACGACCATGGCGACGGCAACGGCGGCGGCAACGGCAACGTTCGCAGCATTAGAACGACTAATACCCCGGCCCTGTGGACAACTTTTCCCGCCCGCCTCCTCCGCCGGGCATTCTGACCGTGCCGGAGAAGACAAGGCTGGAGAGACGGGGGAACCGATATGCATCCGATGGTGAAGCCTGCCTTACGGCGGGCCTGGCGGGAGCGGCAGACGGTCCAGTTCGGGGTGACACCGGCGCACGCGGTGACGATCGGCCCGGTGGACACCGCGACCGGCTCGCTGCTGGAGCTGCTCGACGGGACCCGCGGGCTGGACCTCCTGGAGGCACAGGCGCGGGCGATGGGGCTGCCGGACGGACTGGTCCCGGAGCTGGTGCGCCGGCTGACGGCGGCCGGTCTGATCGACGACGCGACCTGCGGCGGGCCCGCGGCCGACGCCCTGCGCCGACGGACCGCCGTGGTCGACCGGCTGCGGCCGGACGCGGCCGCCCTGTCGGTCGTGGACCGTGAGCCGGGCGGCGGAATGCGGCGGCTGGCGGCCCGCCGGGGCACCCGGGTCCAGGTGCGCGGCGCCGGCCGGGTGGGCGCGTCCGTGGCGGCGCTGCTCTCCGCCGCCGGGGTGGGTCGGGTCGATGTGCTGGACGGGGGCCGGGCCGAGCCGGGAGATGTGACGCCCGGCGGGCTGCCCGCGGGAGCGGTCGGTGAGCGCCGTGATCTGGCGGCCCGGGGAGTGGTGCGCCGCTGCGCCCCGCAGCCGCCGCCCCGTTCGGCGGCGGGAGGTACCGCTGCCGGGGGCGCCGAGCCGGGTCTGTCCCTGGTGGTGGTCTGTCCCCGGGAGGGTCTGGGTGCCTATGCGCCCGATCCGGGTCCGGCGGCCGGGTGGATCACGGGTGGTGTTCCTCATCTGTATGCGGGGGTGGTCGAGGCGACCGGGGTGGTGGGTCCGCTGGTGCTGCCCGGCGGGACGGCCTGCGCGGGCTGTCTTGAGCTGGACCGCGCCGACCGGGATCCGGGCAGGCCGCGGCTGCTGGCGCAGTGGCGTTCGGGCGGCCGCCGGATACCGGTGCCCGCCTGTGATGTGGCGCTGGCCTCGGCGGTCGCCGGGCTGACCGCGGCGCATGCGCTCTCCTTTCTGGACGGGGAGCTGCCGCTGACGGCGGGCGCCCGCTGGGAGACATCGCTGCCGCTGCTGGACTGGCGCCGGGAGGCGCTCGTTCCGCATCCGCGGTGTGTCTGTGGAGCCGCCCGGGGTCCGGGGGCATCCGGGAAAACTGAGGGGGAGGACACCTCCGGGCCGGCGGGGTCTCACGAGACAATGACGGGGTAACGCGTCACGGGGCCACCCACACCGGCGGGCTCACGCGGCACGGCTGTGAGGAGGGGCGTATGTCTGATCTTCCCCGGAAGGCGGTCACCCGGACCGCCAAGTTGGCCGCACTTCCCCTGGGGTTCGCGGGCCGGGCCACCTGGGGTCTGGGCAAGCGCATCGGAGGCAGACCGGCGGAGATCGTCGCCCGGGAGCTGCAACAGCGCACGGCGGAGCAGTTGTTCAAGGTGCTGGGGGAGCTGAAGGGCGGGGCGATGAAGTTCGGGCAGGCGCTGTCCGTCTTCGAGTCCGCGCTCCCGGAGGACATCGCCGGGCCGTACCGTGCGGCGCTGACGAAGCTCCAGGACGCCGCTCCCCCGATGCCGACGAGCACGGTGCATACGGTGCTGAAGGAGCGTCTGGGTGATCAGTGGCAGGAGCTGTTCCTGGAGTTCGAGGAGAAGCCGTCGGCCGCGGCGTCCATCGGCCAGGTCCACCGGGCCGTGTGGCACGACGGCCGGCGGGTGGCGGTGAAGGTGCAGTACCCGGGGGCCGGGGAGGCGCTGCTCTCCGATCTCTCCCAGCTGAGCCGGTTCGCCAGGCTGCTGGGCCCGCTGATACCGGGCATGGACATCAAGCCGCTGATCACGGAGTTGCGGGACCGGATCGCCGAGGAGCTGGACTACGCGCTGGAGGCGGAGGCGCAGCGGGCGCATGCGGCGGAGTTCGCGGACGATCCGGATGTGCTGGTCCCCGGTGTGGTGCACCAGTCGGATCAGGTGCTGGTCACGGAGTGGATGGACGGGATACCCCTGGCTGAGGTGATCGACCGGGGCACCCCGGAGCAGCGGGACCGTGCGGGGCAGTTGCTGGCCCGGTTCCTCTTCTCCGGTCCGGCGCGCACCGGGCTGCTGCACGCGGATCCCCATCCGGGGAACTTCCGGCTGGTGCCCGGAGAGGAAGGGGAGGAGTGGCGGCTGGGAGTCCTCGACTTCGGCACGGTCGACCGGCTTCCCGGCGGGCTGCCGCCGCAGATCGGCGACTGTCTGCGGATGACGCTGGAGGGCGAGGCGGAAGCGGTCTACGAGGGGCTGCGGGAGGAGGGCTTCGTCAGGGAGAAGATCGACCTGGATCCGGATGCGGTGCTGGAGTATCTGCTGCCGATCATCGAGCCCGCGGAGGTGGACGAGTTCACCTTCACCCGGGGCTGGATACGGGCGCAGGCCGCCAGGATCGCCGATATCCGCTCCCCCGCGCATCAGCTCGGCAAGCAGCTGAACCTTCCGCCGTCGTATCTGCTGATCCACCGGGTGACGCTCAGCACGATCGGGGTGCTCTGCCAGTTGAACGCGACCGTCCGCCTCCGGGACGAGCTGGAGGACTGGCTGCCGGGCTTCCTCGCCGACTACCCGGACGAGCCCACCGGAGATCCGGCCGGTGACCCGGCGGAGCCCGCCGTGGGCGCGGCTGACGACTCGGCGGAACCCGTCGGTGATCCGGCCGATGCACCGGCGGAGCCCACCGGGGCTACGGCCGATGGCCCGGCGGAGCCCGCCGAGGGCGCGGCTGACGACTCGGCGGAGCCCGTGGGTGATCCGGCCGTGGAACCGGAACCGGAACCGGCCGGCGGTCCCGGCGACGGTCAGACCCCGGCCCCGGCACCGGCCTGACCAAAGAAAGGACCTGGAGGGGGAGGGGCGGGGGGGAGGGGGCGGGGGGGAGGGCCCCTTGTCCCTTTACCACCAGGTGGAGTCGAGGCGGCCTTCGATGGAGCGGAGGTTGGCTCGGGCGCAGGTGTCGCAGAAGTAGTGGCGGGTGCCGTTCTCCACGGAGCAGGTCCAGGTGAGGGGGATCGTTCCCTCGGCCGTGCTGCCGCAGCGGGAGCACACGGTGCGCTCGGCGCCCGTTCCGTCCGGGCGGGAGGTGTTCTGCTGGTCCACCCGGTGACGATAACCCCGGGCGGGGCCGGCCGGGGTTCAACGCACCGCGGGGGCCGGTCCGTCCGGACCGGCCCCCGCGGTGCTGCTGTCGCTGTTCTCGGAGCGACGTCAGTTCATGACGGCCATGGCGAGCGCACGGCGGGCGCGCAGGGAGGCGCGCTCGGCCCGGCGCTGCATGCGCCGCGCGGCGACCAGGCGCATGGCCCGGCGTTCCGCGTCGGCTTCACGCAGCCGGTCGTGCATCTGCGCACGAGCCATGGCTTCTGGGATGAGTTGCATGGCGTGGGTCCTGTTCTGGCGCGCGACGGCGGCGCCGGTGGTGTTCACATCTGGGGTGGCCGAGCCCGGGAGCTCGTGAACGGCAGTGGGCATGGGGTCCTGCTTCTGGGGGTCGTGCGCGTAGGGGCGGTCGATGGTTCCGAGGGCTTTCATGCCGAGACCGGGTTCTTACGCGGGCGACCACGGGGCCGCTTGCGGGCGACGACGACACCCTGGACGAAGAGCTCTCCGCCCCAGACACCCCACGGCTCGCGGCGGTCCTTGGCGCCGGTGAGGCAGGCCTCCATCAGCGGGCAGGTACGGCAGAGGGACTTCGCGTACTCGACGTCGGCCGGCGACTCCGCGAAGAAGACCTCCGGGTCGTAGGTCCGGCAGGGGACGGGTACGCCGAGGTTCTCGATGGCGTCGTCGAGCGCGGTGAGCGCGGTGGGGGTGGTCAAGAGGGAGTCCTCCGTGTGCGCGGGCGGGGAGATCGTCTGGGAAGGCGGTACGGACGGGGCGTGCGCTTCGAGTTGCACGGTGTGTCTTCCTCGTCAGGTCGGTCCGGCCGGTGGCCGGTAGGCGGTTCCCCGGTGGAGCCGGGGTGCTTTGGTACCGGGTGGTGCTGTCCCGAGGCCCCTTCGCTCCGTCGTCCCCGGTTCGGGGCAAACAGAAGGGCCGCGGATCCCTGGTGGGTTCCGCGGCCCTGAAGGCGCCGGCCTGATCAGATCAGGCTGGATCACTCCAGGGTTCGAGCCCACGGAAGGCCCACTTGGTGGGGTACTGCTGGGTCTGCTTCGAGGTCTTGGCACTGGCTGCCGCAGAGACGTAGGTCTTGGCCTGCGTCTCCGTTTCGACGGCAGTCGGTGCCTCGGTCGGTCGCTCGACCCGCTCCAGGCCGCCCAGGACCGACAGTCCGGTGGCAGGCATGGGGGTGGCGTGAGCGGCGACGAGACCACCGGACAGACCGGTGCCATTGCCGAGGCCGGGGCCATCGATCAGCAGCGACGCGGAGAAGCCGAGCGAGCAGGCGGAGACGGTGACCAAGCGATCGGTCATAAAGCTGCGGGTGGTGTTCGGGTTCTTGATGGTGATCACTGGTCTCGCCTCCTCTCGGCGTCTCGGGACCGGCCGGGGCCGGTCGCTGTATTCGGATAAGTACATCACGAGGACAGGGCTTCGGAGAAGCTCCCGTTCGCGTAGTTAAGAACCTATGGGGACGGTCGGGGCATGCGCAAACTATTTTTCCGACGAGTTTTCCTCAGTCCTCGTCCTGGGCCTCGTCGGGGTCCTGGCCTGCGCAGATGGCGAGGACATCGGCACCGAAGCGGTCCAGCTTGCGGCCGCCGACTCCGGAGATCGCGGACAGCTGCCGTTCGTCCTCGGGGACGGCTTCGGCGATGGCCATCAGGGTCTTGTCGGTGAAGACGCAGTAGGCCGGCTGGCCGAGGAGCCTGGCCTGCCCGGAGCGCCAGTCGCGCAGCCGCTCGTAGAGGGCCTCGTCCATGTCGGAGGGGCAGTCCTCGCAGCGCATCAGCTTCATCTCACCGGCGTCGGTGAGGGTCTTGCCGCAGACCCGGCAGAGCACGGGGCCGCGGCGCTTCCGGCGGCCGGAGCCGGGTTCCACGCCGCCCGTCCCGCCCGCGGAGCCGCGGCCGCCGGGGGCGGTGGAGCCGGGGCGCAGTCCGTTC
Source organism: Streptomyces sp. NPDC003691 (assembly GCF_053981115.1). Classification (NCBI taxonomy): domain Bacteria; kingdom Bacillati; phylum Actinomycetota; class Actinomycetes; order Kitasatosporales; family Streptomycetaceae; genus Streptomyces; species Streptomyces sp. NPDC003691. Next base: position 51,894 of record NZ_JBSFNQ010000014.1, read on the forward strand.
AGGAAGCGGGTGGGGCGGCGGCCCGCGCGGCCGCCGGGGGCCCGGGAGAGGGCCCAGGAGAGGGTGAGGTGGAGCCGTGCGCGGGTGACGCCGACGTAGAGCAGCCGGCGCTCCTCCTCGATCTGCTCGTCGGTCTTGGCGTAGGTGATGGGCATCATGCCCTCGGTGAGGCCGACCAGGAAGACGGCGTCCCATTCGAGGCCCTTGGCCGCGTGCAGGGAGGCGAGGGTGACGCCCTGGACGGTGGGGGCGTGCTGGGCGGCGGCGCGTTCGTCGAGTTCGGTGACGAGGTCGGCGAGGCCGGCGCCGGGGCGGGCCCCGGCGAAGTCCTCGGCGAGCCGGACCAGGGCGGCCAGGGATTCCCAGCGGTCGCGGACGGCTCCGGAGCCGGTGGGGGGCTCGGAGGTCCAGCCCTTGGTGGAGAGCACGGCCCGGACCTGGGCCGGGAGGTCTTCGACATCGTCGAGTAGGGCGTCGTTGGATCCGGCGCGGGCGGCGCCGCGGAGGGCGACTCCGGCCTCGCGGACCTCCTGGCGTTCGAAGAAGCGCTCGGCGCCGCGCAGCTGGTAGGGGACTCCGGCGTAGGCCAGTGCCTGCTCGTAGACCTCGGACTGGGCGTTGATCCGGTAGAGGACGGCGATCTCTCCGGCGGGGACACCGGCGGCGATCAGGTCGCGGATGCGGCGGGCCGTGCCTTCGGCTTCGGCGGGCTCGTCCGGGTACTCCGTGTAGGCGGGGTCGGGTCCGGGGTCGCGCTGGGAGATCAGTTCCAGGCGGTGTTCGGCGGCGCGGCCGCGGGCCTGGTTGAGGAGTCCGTTGGCGAGATGGACGACCTGGGGGGTGGAGCGGTAGTCGCGGACCAGTTTCACGACGGTCGCCGAGGGGTGGCGGGTGCGGAAGTTCAGCAGATGGTCCGGGGTGGCTCCGGTGAAGGAGTAGATCGTCTGGCTGGCGTCGCCGACGACGCAGAGGTTCTCGCGGTCGCCGAGCCAGAGGTCGAGAAGGCGCTGCTGGAGGGGGCTGACGTCCTGGTACTCGTCGACGACGAAGTGCTGGTACTGGCGGCGGATCTGGTCGGCGATGTCGTGGCGGTCCTGGAGGATGCCGACGGTCAGGAGGAGGACGTCCTCGAAATCCATCACCGCGCGATCACGCTTGAGCTGTTCGTACAACGCGTAGATCTGGCTGATTTCCGATGGGTCGCGGGGGGCATCGCGGAGGGATTTGGCGACGGCGGCCGGATAGTCGGCGGGCACTGTCTGAGTGACCTTCGCCCACTCGATTTCGCTGGTCACATCCCTCAGCTCATTGCGGTCGAGCCGGATGCGGCAGCGCGCGGCGGCTTCGGCGACGAGCTGGATCTTGCGCTCCAGAAGACGGGGCATTTCGCCACCGACTGCTTTCGGCCAAAAATACTGGAGCTGCCGGAGGGCGGCGGAGTGGAAGGTCCGGGCCTGGACCCCGCCGGCGCCGAGCTGGCGCAGCCGGCCGCGCATCTCGCCGGCGGCGCGATTGGTGAAGGTGACGGCGAGCACACTGGCGGGCGGGAGGATCCCGGCGCGGACGCCGTAGGCGATGCGGTGGGTGATGGCACGCGTCTTGCCCGTGCCGGCGCCGGCCAGCACGCACACCGGGCCGTGCAGGGCGGTCGCGACTTCGCGCTGCTCGGGGTCGAGCCCGTCGAGCACCGCGTCGGCGGTCTCGGGGACCTGCGGGAAGAGGGAGGGGTGCGTTGCTGCTGTCACCCCGCCATGCTGCCAGGTCCCGAGGGGCGGGTGCGGCGGTTGTCCACAGGTGGCGATGGATTGTCGTACCGGCCCGCGGCGTACCGGTCCCGGGAGGGGGACCGGCGGGGAGGGGATGCCTCCGGTACGGGCTCGGCCGGCCCGGGGCGTACCGCTGTGGGCGAGGTCACGGGTGCGGGCGCCGGGCACGGGGTGAGGGCGGGGCGGGGCACGGGGCCGGGACGGTGGGCAGAGGGCAGGAGGGCAGAGGGCAGGAGGGCAGGAGGCGGGGCGGTGGGCAGAGGCGGTGGCAGAGGCCGGGCACGGGGCGAGGGCGGCAGGGCCGGAGGCGGGACGGAGCCCTGACGGGGGTACCGGATACGGGAATGCCGGTCACGTCACGTACGTTCTTCTGGCGGTGCGGATCGCACCGGACCGGACCGCGCCGGGTGGGTGCTTCGACACCCCGGTGACACAGCAGAGGAGTCTGAGGACGATGTCGGGCACTGTGACGATGTACAGCACCACCTGGTGCGGATACTGCCGCCGGCTGAAGAGCCAGCTGGACCGCGAGGGCATCGCGTACACCGAGATCAACATCGAGCAGGACCCGGAGTCGGCGGCCTTCGTCGAGAAGGCGAACGGCGGCAACCAGACCGTGCCGACGGTGCAGGTCGTGCCCGTGGGCGGCGGGGCCGAGGTCGTGATGACGAACCCGAGCCTGGCGCAGGTCAAGCAGGCACTCGGCGCCTGACCCGGCGGGCGGGGCGCCCCGGGCGTCCCGCCCGGTGCCGGTCCGCGGCCCGCCGGGGGCCCACCGGCCGCCGTCCGGTCCGCCGCCGTTTCTCCGGCCGTCCGGCCCGCCCTCGCGGCGGGCGGGACGGCCGTCGCGTTTCCCGGGGCCCGCCCGCGGGCCGGCCGGGCCCCGCCTGCGGTCCCGGCCGGTGGCGGAGTGGACTCAGCCGGTAGCGGGCCGGTGTGGGCTCAGTCCGTGGCGGGGCCCGTGGGGCCCGCCGTACCGGGCCTGGGGAGCGGCTTGCCGTACCACATCTCAATCAGCCGGGCCGCGATGGAGATGCCGTACGGAGGCAGGACCTCGCCGGACTCGAAGGCCGCGGTCAGCTCGGTTCGCGAGAACCACCGCGCCTCGTGCAGCTCCTCGCCGTCGACCGTTATCCCGGCGGAGGTGGCGCGGGCCATGAAGCCGAGCATCAGGCTCGACGGGAATGGCCAGGGCTGGCTGGCCACGTACTCGACGTCGCCGACGGTCACCCCCGCCTCCTCCCGGACCTCGCGCCGCACCGCCTGCTCGATGGACTCCCCCGGCTCGACGAAGCCCGCGAGGGTGGAGAAGCGCCCTTCGGGCCAGTGCAACTGCCGGCCGAGCAGGGCCCGGTCCTCCTCGTCCGTGATCAGCATGATCACGGCCGGGTCGGTACGGGGGTAGTGCTCGGCGCCGCAGGCCTGGCAGCGGCGGACGTGGCCCGCCGCGGCAATGACCGTGCGCTCGCCGCAGCGCGAGCAGAAGCGGTGGAGCCGCTGCCAGTTCTCCAGGGCGACGGCGTGTGCCAGCAGCCCCGCGTCGCGCGCGGACAGCAGCATCCCGGCCTCCCGGAGTCCCGCCGGGCGGGCGGACTGGTCCATGCGCCCGGGCAGGGTGTCCTTCTGGAGGGCAAAGTAGCGGACGCCCGCCTCGTCGGTGCCGAGGAAGTAGCGGTGGGTCTCGGTGACGGGGGCTTCGAAGGCCGGGGTCATGACCAGTTCGGTACGGCCGTCGGCGGTGTCGTCGACCAGCGCCTGGCCGCCGGAGACCACGAACACCCGGGTCGTGGGGTGGCTCCAGGCCGCCGCGAGCCACGCCTCGTCGAGCCGGTGGTGGGCCGCGCGGTCGATTCCGCTGGGCGCGGTCAGACTGATGGGCTGGTCGGCGGTGGCATGGCTCTCGGTGCTCACGTACGTGCAACTCCCCCGGACGGGTTCCAGTTCGGCGGTCGGGCGGTTCGGCGGCCCCGGTACGGCCCCGGGCGGTTCCCGGGCGCCGTCCGGCGGTTCCGAAGGGTGCTTCGCGTGGTCGTCGGTGTCGGTCGCGGTCGGCCGCGTACTCCGGCGGTGCCGGTGGGTCGGCGGCGGTCCCGGCCGCGGTCAGCGCAGGGCGCCTCCGAGGTCCTCCCACAGATGGGCGGCGGTCTCCACGCCCTTGAGGAGGAGGTCGATCTCGACCTTCTCGTTCGGGGCGTGCCAGCCGTCGGAGGGTACCGAGATCCCGAGGAAGAGGACGGGTGCCTTCAGGACGTCCTGGAGGTCGGCCGCCGGGCCGGAGCCGCCTTCCCGGGTGTAGCGGATCTTCTGTCCGTCGAAGGCGGTGCTCATGGCCCTGACGACCGACTGGAGGGCGGGGTGGTCCAGCGGTGTGAGACAGGGCCGGGTGGAGGCCGCGAAGGTGAGGTCGTAGCGGATTCCGTCGGGTACCCGGCCGGCCACCCAGCGGCTGACGGCGACCTCGACGGCGTCGGGGTCCTGGCCCGCCACCAGCCGGAAGGTGATCTTCAGCAGGGCGGCGGAGGGGATGATCGTCTTCCCGCCGGCGCCCTGGTATCCGCCGCCGATGCCGTTGACCTCGGCGGTGGGGCGGGCCCAGATCCGCTCCAGGGTGGTGTAGCCGGCCTCGCCGAGGGTGCCGGAGGACTTCGCGGTGCCGAGCCACTCCGACTCGTCGAACGGCAGCTCGGCGAAGAGCTCCCGCTCGGCCTCGCCGACGGGAACCACACCGTCGTAGAAGCCGGGGACGGCGACGCGCTCGTCCGCGTCGTGGAGGGCGCCCGCGAGCCGTGCGGCGACGGTCGCCGGATTGGGTACGGCGCCGCCGAAGGAGCCGGAGTGGATGTCCTGCTCCGGTCCGTACAGCTCGATCTCGCAGTCGACGAGTCCGCGCATCCCGGTGCAGACGGTGGGAGTGTTCTCCGACCACATACCGGTGTCGGAGACGATCACGGCATCGGCGGCCAGCCGCTGCGACTGCTCCTCGACGAGCGCCCGGAAGTGCGGCGAACCGGACTCCTCCTCGCCCTCGATCAGCAGCTTGAGATGAACGGCGGGGGCGGTACGGCCGGTGGCGGCGAGGTGCGCCCGGACGCCGAGGGTGTGGAAGAAGACCTGGCCCTTGTCGTCGGCGGCGCCCCGGGCGTACAGCCTGCCGCCTTCCAGCCGCGGTTCGAAGGGGTCCGAGTACCAGCCGTCTGCTAGGGCCGCGGGCTGGACGTCGTGGTGGCCGTAGACCAGGACGGTGGGGGCACCGGGATCGTCCGAGGGCCATTCGGCGAACACCGCGGGCGCGCCCGCCGTCGGCCACACCTCGGCGACCGGGAAGCCGGTCTCCCGCAGCTTGGCCGCCAGCCAGTCCGCGCTGCGCCGTACGTCCTCCGCGTGCTCCGGCTGGGCGGATACGGAGGGAATCCGCAGCCACTCCACGAGGTCGCCGAGGAAGGCGTCGCGGTGCTGCCGGATGTACGTACGGACGGCGCTGTCCGGGGTGTCGCTCATGTGTATGAGCCTAACCGGCGCCGGGGGCGCTCTCCTCCGCCGTCCCCGTCCGGGCGGGGGCCGTCGCGGGCCCCGGACCCGCCGGGCGGGCACTCCGGGCACCTCCGCCGCCCCGTCCGTCCCACCCGGCTCTGACACCCCGGGTGTCACGGGTTTCCTGGGCTGTATCGGCGCCATCGGCGCCATGGGTGTCATGGGTGTCATGGGTGTCATGGGCGTCGCGAGTCTGCCGGACTTCGGGTGCGGATGTCCGTACGCGGTCGCGCCCGCCGCCGGGACCACTCCCGGGACCCCTTCCGGGACCGTTCCCGGGGCCGCCTTCCGGGTCGCCGTCCCGGTCGTCGCGCAGCAGTCGTTCCAGTGCGGCCGGGCCCGGCAGCGCGCCCGGCCGGACGACCTCCCCGCTGCGGACGAAGACGAAGGCCGCGCCGACCTCCTCGGGGGCCAGCCCGTGCTGTTCCGCCCAGGCGAGACGGTAGATCGCCAGCTGAAGGGGGTCTGCGGTGGCGGTCCGGCCGGTCTTCCAGTCGACGATCTCGTATCCGGCGGGGCCGCCGCCGGCCGCCGGGGTGCGGTAGACGGCGTCGATACGGCCCCGGATCACCCGGCCCGCGAGGGTGATCTGGAACGGCGATTCGACCCGGTGCGGGGTACGGCGGGCGTAGGGCGTACGGGCGAACGCCTCCTTCAGCTCGGCCAGGTCCCGCTCGTCCTCGATACCGGCTCCGTCCGTCGTGTCGAACGGGTCGCCGCCGGGCAGCTCGTCGGGGCCGAGCAGGGGCAGCGGCAGTGCCTCGAACCGCGACTCCACCCAGGCGTGGAAGCGGGTGCCGCGGCGGGCTGCGGGCTGCGGCGGGCGCGGCATGGGCCGGGCCAGCTCCCTGGCGAAGCCGTCGGGGTCGGCGGCGAGCCGGATCATCTGGGAGGCGGTGAGCGATGCGGGCAGCACGACGTCCCGGACGGCCGCACGGGTACGCCGCAGCTCCCCGGCGAGGGCGTCCAGGTCGCGGTCCCACGACGCGATCGTGCGGTGGTCCTCCGGAGTGAGCCCGTCGTCGAAGCCGCCGGGACCGCCGAGACCGTCAAGGTCGTCGGGGCCGTCGGAACCGCCGGGGCCGTGGAGCGGCGGCGGGCCGGAGGCCCGGTCCGGCGATACGGGGCCGGTGCCCCCGGGCTTGCCGGCCCGGGCGTCGCCGTGGGCGCCCCCGGTACCGGGCCGGTCGTCCCCGCCGCCTTCGCCGCCCTCGCCGCGGCGTGCGTCGGCACCGTACGGAGGTGCGCCGTCGTACGGAGGGGGTTCCGCGTACGGATCGTCGTCCGCGTACGGCGGCGGGGCCCACTCCTCGTCCGGTACCTCCGCCTCCTCCAGTCCCTCGGGGAACAGCTCGCCCCCGGTCTCGTCGCCGGTCTCGTCCCCGGTCTCCGGCCCGTCCCCCGGGCGCGGGCCCGGGATCCGGCCCTGCTCCCGGTCGAGGTACGCGAGGACCGTCGCGGCGGCCCGGCGGCGGCGGGCCAGGGAGTCCGGGTCGAGGGGCAGCGGCCAGGCACGGTCCGGGCCGGCCTCCGCCAGGGCGGGGTTCTCGGCGTCCTCGGCGGGCTCGTCGGCCCAGGCCTCGATCTCGCCGTGACCGGCCTCGCAGTGCTCGTACAGCGCCGTCAGGAACGCCGACGGCCCGCGGCGCCGCTTCTGGACCGGCCCCCACCAGTGGCCCGAGCCGAGGAGAAGGGAGCGCGGCCGGGTGAAGGTGACATAGCCCAGGCGCAGCTCCTCCGTGTGCTGGTGGTCCTTCATCCCGTCCTTGAACGCCTTGAGGCCCTTGGCGTCCCACGCGGTGACGTCGGGGAGAGTGCCCGCGTCGCCGCGCAGGGCGTGCGGCAGCACCTGCGGATGGGAGGTCCAGGCCTCCCGCCCCCGTTCGTTCGGGAACTGTCCGGCGACCAGTCCGGGTACGGCGACGACGTCCCACTCCAGCCCCTTGGACTTGTGGGCGGTGAGGACCTTGACCGTGTTCTCGCCGCCGGGCAGGGCGTTGTCGAGGCCCTTCTCGTACTGGGCGGCGGTCCGCAGGAAGCCGAGGAAGGCGAGCAGGGTGGCCTCGCCGTCGAGTCCGGCGAAGGCGGCGGCGGTGTCGAGGAAGTTCGCGAGGGTTTCGCGGCGGCGGGCGGCCAGGGCGTGCGGGGAGGCGGACAGCTCGACGTCGAGTCCGGTGGCGGCGAGGACGCGGTGGAGGACGTCCATCAGGGGGTCGCCGAGGGCACGGCGGAGTTCGCGCAGTTCGGCGGCGAGATGGGCGAAGCGGACCCGGGCCTCGGCGGAGAACGGCAGCCCGTCGTCCCCGCCGCCGCCGGGACCTCCGCCGGGACCTCTGCCGGAACTGCCGGCGGGGCCGCCGGACGATCCGCCGGGGGATTCGAGGAAGGTGTCGAGGGCGTCGGCGAGGGAGACCACCTCGGCCGGGTCGGTGCCCTCGACGGCGGCGGCGAGCCGCTCGTCGGCGTCGGCCGGATCGCCGTCCGCGCCCTGCCGGAAGACCAGAAGGCGGGCCCTGCGGCCGAGGAGTGCCAGGTCACGGGGGCCGATCCGCCAGCGCGGGCCGGTGAGGAGCCGTACCAGGGAGGCATTGGCGCCGGGGTCCTGGAGGACTTCGCAGACGGCGACGAGGTCGGCGACCTCGGGGAGGTGGAGCAGCCCGGACAGGCCGACGACCTCGACGGGGACCTCCCGGGCGACCAGGGCGCCCTGGATGTCGGGGAAGTCGGCGGCGGTCCGGCAGAGGACGGCGATCTCGCCGGGCGCGGTGCCCGTGCGCACCAGATGGGCGATGGAGTCGGCCATCCAGTCGATCTCCTGCCGGTGGGTGGGGAGGAGGGCGACGCGGACGGTGCCGTCGTGTTCGGCGCCGGGGGCGGGGCGGAGGGCTTCCACGCCTTCGTGACGGGCGCGCAGCGGGGCGGCGAGCCCGTTGGCCAGCCGGAGCAGTCTGCCGCCGCTGCGGCGGTTCTCGCTGAGCGCGTACCGGGTGGCGGGGGTGCCGTCGCGGTGGGGGAAGTGGTCGGGGAAGTCGTCGAGATTGGCGACGGAGGCGCCGCGCCAGCCGTAGATCGCCTGGCAGGGGTCGCCGACGGCGGTCACGGCGTGGCCGGTGGGCTCGGGGTCGCCGCCGGGGCGGGGGGCGCGTCCGAAGAGGCCGGAGAGCAGCAGCCGCTGGGCGACGGAGGTGTCCTGGTACTCGTCGAGGAGGACGACCTTGAATTCGTCGCGCAGGATGCGGCCGGTTTCGGGGCGGGTGAGTGCCAGTTCGGCGGAGAGGGCGATCTGGTCGCCGAAGTCGAGCAGTTCCCGGGAGCGCTTGGCGGCGCGGTAGCGCAGGGTGAGGTCGAGGAGTTCGCGGCGGGCGGCGACGGCTTCGGGGACCTTGCGCAGTTCGGCGTTGCCGAGCCGGGTGCCGTCGAGGGTACGGAGCAGTCCGGTGTCGTATCCGGCGAGCCGCCCGGGGTCGACGAGGTGTTCGGAGAGTTCGGCGTCGAGGGCGAGGAGGTCGCTGACGAGGGTGGGGAAGGAGCGGGTGAGCGAGGGGTACGGGCCGGGGGCTTCCCGCAGCACCCGGGCGGCGAGCTGGTAGCGGGTGGCGTCGGCGAGGAGCCGGGCGGTGGGCTCGAGACCGATCCTCAGCCCGTGGTCGTCGAGGAGCCGTCCGGCGAAGGCGTGGTAGGTGGAGATACGGGGTTCGCCGGGGGGGTTGTCGGGGTCGATGGTGTCGGGGTCGGTGACCCCGGCCCGCACCAGGGCGGTACGGACGCGCTCGGCCAGCTCGCCGGCCGCCTTGTTGGTGAAGGTGAGGCCGAGGACCTCCTCGGGGGCGACCTGTCCGGTGCCGACGAGCCAGACGACGCGGGCGGCCATGACCGTCGTCTTCCCGGACCCGGCGCCGGCCACGACGACCTGCGGGGCGGGCGGCGCCGTGATGCAGGCCGTCTGCTCCGGGGTGAAGGGGATCCCGAGGAGATGCTTGAGCTCCTCGGGATCACTGATGCGCGCGGTCACACGAAAAGGCTACGGTCCCCCACCGACAGCGCGGCGGCGGGCGGGCCGCCGGGAGGGTGCGCCGGGGCGGGGCAGGGGCGGGAGCGGGGCCAGGGCCGGGAGCGGGGCGCCGTAAGGGGCGGCCGGGGCGGGCCGCCGGGGCCGCTCCCCCGCGCCCGGTCGGGTCCCGCCGAGCCCGGGCGGCGCGCCCCGCGGGCTACTCCACCACCTGGCGCCCCTCGGGGCGTGCGCTGCACGAAGCCCGGAAGGCGCAGTTGGCGCAGTGGCCGCCGGTCGAGGGCGCGAAGCGTTCGTCGAGGACCCGGCCGGCCGCGGTGGCCAGCAGCTCTCCGGCCCACTCGCCTTCCAGGGGCTGCTGGGCCTGGACCCTGGGCAGGGCGTCGCCGCCCTGTTTCGCCGGTGCGGGCTGCCGCAGCTGGACCAGTTCGGCGCCGCCGGACGGGGGCCGGGTGCCGTCGAAGGACTCGTCGACGGCGCCTTCGCGGACCGCGAGCTGGTAGACCGCGAGCTGGGCGTGGCGGGCGACCTCGTCCCCGGTCGGGGCCTGTTTCCCGGTCTTGAAGTCGACGACGTACGCCCGGCCCTCCGCGTCCTTCTCGACCCGGTCCATGGACCCCCGGATCCGTACCTCGTACTCCCCGGCCGCGAGGACGACGTCGAAGGCGCTCTCGGTGGCCGCGGGCACCCGTCCGCCGCGGTCCATGACATGCCAGCGGAGGAAGCGTTCCAGGGCGGCCCTGGCGTTCCGCTTCTCCTGTTCGGACTTCCACGGCGCGTCGAAGGCGAGGGCGCCCCAGACCGAGTCGAGGCGTTCCATCAGGACGGCGAGGTCGGCGGGCGTACGGCCGGACGCGACCTCGTCGGCCAGTACGTGGATCACATTGCCAAAGCCCTGGGCGGAGGTCGCGGGGGCGTCGGCCCGTACTTCGCGGCCGAGGAACCACTGGAGCGCGCAGACGTTGGCCAGCTGGTCCAGGGCGCTGCCGGAGAGGGCGACGGGCTGGGTCCGGTCCCGGAGGGGGACGCCGCTGTGGGTGGGTTCGTACAGGCCCCACCAGCGGTCGGGGTGCGCGGACGGGACCAGCGGGAGCCCTTCGTCGTCGCGGAGCGCGGCGAGTCCGGCCAGCCGGCGGGCGGCGGCGTCACGGAGGGCGGGCGGGGCGCCGGGGTCGACGGTGGTGGCCCGCAGTTCGGCGACGAGCGCGGAGACGGCGAGCGGCCGCCGCGGGCGGCCGGCGACGGCGACCGGTTCGACGCCGAGTTCGGTGAGGAAGCGGGAGGGCTGGTCGCCGTCGTCGGCGGGGGCCTTGACGGCGGTGACGACGATCCGGTCGCGGGCGCGGGTCGCCGCGACGTAGAAGAGCCGGCGCTCCTCGGCGAGGAGCGCGCCGGGGGTGAGGGGTTCGGCGAGCCCGTCCCGGCCGATACGGTCGGCCTCCAGCAGGGAGCCGCGGCGGCGGAGGTCGGGCCAGAGGCCCTCCTGCACCCCGGCGACCACGACGAGGCCCCACTCCAGGCCCTTGGAGCGGTGCGCGGTCATCAGCCGGACCGCGTCGGGACGGATCTCGCGCGAGGAGAGCGTGTCGGCGGCGATGTCCTGCGCCTCGATCTCCTCGATGAAGTTGAGGGCGCCGCGGCCGCCGGTGCGCTCCTCGGCGCGCGCCGCCGTGTCGAAGAGGGCGCATACGGCGTCGAGGTCACGGTCGGCGTTCCGGCCGGCCGCGCCGCCGCGCAGTACCGCGTTCTCCAGGCGCTGTGGCCAGTACGTGCCGTTCCACAGCTCCCACAGGGCGTCCTCCGCGGTGCCGCCGCCGTCGAGTACGGCACGGGCGCGGGCGAGGAGCCCGCCCAGTTCCTGGGCGCGCCGGGCGTAGGCGGGGTCGTGGACGACGAGGCGCTCCGGTTCGGCGACGGCACGGGCGACGAGGAAATCGGACGGCGGCGGCAGCCGGTTGCCCGCGGCCCGCTCCTCGTCACGGAGGGCTCGGCCGAGTTTGCGCAGGTCGGCGGCGTCCATACCGCCGAGGGGTGAAGTGAGGAGGGTGAGGGCGGTCTCGGTGTCCAGCCAGGGGGCGGCCGGGCCGCCGGGTTCGCCGGGCCCTGCCTCGGCCGGGTCCGCCGGAGCCTCGCCGCCCGCCGGGCCGGGCCCCGGTACCGCACCGTCCGGTACGGCGCCGCCGGGCGCCTCGCCTTCGGGTGCGGTCACGGCAGGTGCGGTCGGGTCCGGAACCGCATGCGCCGGAACCGCGTCCGCCAGGTCTGCCGGAGCCGTGTCTGCCGTGTCTGCCGTGTCTGCCGTGTCTGCCGTGTCTGCCGTGTCTGCCGTGTCTGCCGGAGCTGCCGGAGCTGCCGGAGCTGCCGGAGCCGCCGCATCCGCCGCGTCCGCCGGAGCTGCTGGTTCCGGCGCGGATCCGGTGGGTACGGCTCCGGACGGCGCCGCCCCCTCCGGCCCGGCGCCGGGGGCCGCCGCGGGGCGGTCCGCGAGCGGGGCCGCCACCGCCCGCAGGGCCGTCAGCAGCGGGGCGACCGCCGGTTCGTGCCGCAGCGGGACATCCGCGCCGTCGATCTCCAGCGGGACCCCGGCCGAGGTCAGCGCCCGGCGCACCGCCGGGATCGTACGGCTGCCCGCCCTGACGAGGACCGCCATGTCGTGCCAGGGGACGCCGTCCTCCAGATGGGCCCGGCGCAGGATGTCGGCGATGTTCTCCAGTTCGGCGGAGGAGGTGGGGTAGGTGTACGCCTCGACCGAGCCGCCCGGGCGGGTCGCGGCCAGCTCCCGGTGGGCCCGGACCTTGTCGGCGGGCAGCCGGGTCAGCGGCATCCGGCGGGTCAGCAGCCGGGTGGCCGTCAGCAGGGCCTCGCGGCTCCGGCGGGAGGTGGTGAGCACGGCGACGCCCGCCGGGGTGCCGTCGGTGTGCGGGAAGGTGGCCGGGAAGTCCAGGATGCCGTTCACATCGGCGCCCCGGAAGGCGTAGATGGACTGGTCGGGATCGCCGAAGGCGACCAGGGTCCGGCCGCCGCCCGCGAGCGCCCGCAACAGCCTGACCTGCGAGGGGTCGGTGTCCTGGTACTCGTCGACGAACACCGCGTCATAAGGGAAGCCGTACGGGAAGCTCCGGGCGGGGGCGGTGCGCTCGGCGAGGAGGACGGCCCGGTGGACCAGCTCCGCGTAGTCGAGGACGCCCTGCATGTCGAGGACGTCCAGATATTCGGCCAGGAAGGAGGCGGCCGCCCGCCAGTCGCGGCGCCCGGTGCGGTCGGCGAACCGCTTCAGCGCGGACGGGTCGAGCCCCAGCTCGCGGCTGCGGGCGAGCACCGCCCGGACCTCGTCGGCGAAGCCGCGGGTGGTGAGACAGGCCCGCAGCTCGTCGGGCCACTCGTTACGGGCGAGACCGTCGGCCTCCAGGCCGAGCTGGCCCGCGAGCAGCTCACGGACCGCGACGTCCTGCTCGGGGCCGGACAGCAGGCGCAGCGGCTCGGCGAACAGCTCCGCGTCCTGGTGGGCCCGGACCAGGGCGTAACAGTAGGAGTGGAAGGTGGTCGCCTGCGGGCCGCGGGCGCCGCCGAGGCGCACGGCCATCCGGTCCCGCAGCTCCACCGCGGCCTTGCGGCTGAAGGTGAGCACAAGGATGCGCGTGGGGTCGGTGCCCCGGGCGATCCGCTCGGCCACCGCCTCGACGAGCGTGGTCGTCTTGCCGGTGCCCGGGCCCGCCAGCACCAGCAGGGGGCCGTGTGCGTGGTCAACCACGGCACGCTGGGCGGCGTCCAGATGAGGGGGATCCGCGGCCGCGGGCGGCGTGCGCACCAGCCGGTAGGCGCCCGGGTTCCGGCCCCGGCGGCCCTGGGACGGGCGCGCGGAATCCCCCTGCCGTGCCTGTTGCCGGTACGGCGGACGCCCGGTGGTGGAGGAGGAACTCACGTGGATCGCCGGTCCTGGTGGGTGTGGTGGTGCTGATGGAGCGGGTGCGGATACGGATACGAGTGCGGACGGAACCGCACGCCGACGACGCTACCCCGCCCGGCCGGGGCGCCCGGCGCGGCGGGGTCCGGCGGAGTCCGTCATATCCCGGTGCCGGTCCCCGTACCCCCGTCCGTACTCCTGTCCGTGCCCGTGTGCCCGTCCGTGCCGGTGTCCGGGTCCGTACCCGCGGCGGCTCCGGTGCCGGTGCCGTCCCAGCGGGCCCGCCGTATGTCGATCCGCGGCACATGGCCGTCGGCGCTCGGCGGCGCGGCCCGCAGCGGGGTGCCCTCCGCGCGGTACTGCTGGAGGGCCTCCGGCTCATGGCCCGGCAGCACGGTGCCGTCGGCACGCACCACCCGCCACCAGGGCACCGCGCCGCCGAACAGCGCCATGGCCCGGCCGACCTGACGCGGGCCGCCTTCGCCCAGCCACTCGGCGATATCGCCGTACGTCATCACGCGCCCGGGCGGGATCCGCTCGGCGACGTCGAGCACCCGCTCCGCGTAGTCGGGGATCTCCGCGAGCTCTTCCATCCCGCCATCCTGCCGCACCGCACCGACAAGCGGCCCGGCCTGTGGACAACCCCGTGCACGGGACGCGGCGGGCGGCCAGGATGGACGGACCGCACGGACGGGCCGCCGGCGGATCACCGGCGCTCCGGCGGCGGCCCGGCGAAGACCCGGCGGCGCATCAGGCAGATCAGCCGGACCGAGACCACACGGGGCGAATAGGGTGATCACGAGCGGTTCATTACGAACTATTGCGCAGGTCACGCCCGCGCCGACGACCCTGATGGCCTGCCGCGGCGGCCGCTCGTGTCACCATCGTGCGCGGACGGTGGCGGGTGACGTGTGACCGAGAAGAGACCGAGCAGGCAGGGAAGGGAGCGGGGTGTGCAGCCTGGTACGACGGCTGACGCCTCCGGCACGGGGCCGCGCCCGGAGGGTGCCGGCGCGGCCGCCGCACCATCCGCCGACGGCACCCCGCCCGACCGGGTGCCCACCGACAAGGACGTAGAACCGATCGAGGACAAGAAGCACGCAGACGACGGCGACCGGCGCGACGGCGGCACCGGCCCCGGCCGTCGGCGCGCCCGCGCCCGGTCGGGTCCCGCCGCGGCCGCCCCCGCGGCCGCTTCGGGGGGCACTCCGCGGAACGGTACGGCCGGAGAGCCGTCCGGAAGTACCCGGACCCCCGGCACCGCCCCGGAGGCGGGCGATACCACCGCCGGGCGGCGGGCCCGTGCCGCCTCGGGAACCGGAGCCGGCCATGCATCACCCGAGGGCACCCTCGCCGACGCCCCCGAAGGCGCCCCCGGCCCGGCCCGGGCGTCCACCCGCGGAACCGGCGTACCGTCCGGCACCGGCGAACCATCCGGCACCGGCCCTGCCGAAGCCTCCGGGCCGGACCCCACCGGTGCCACCGGTGCCGCCGGAGCCCCCGGGACCGGCCCGGAACGACCGGCCGGAGCATCGGGTACCGGATCCACCGGCCCCACCAACCCCACGGGCCCGACGGGAACACCCCCGCCGAGCCCCACCGGCCCGGCCGGAACCCCCGGTGCCGCACCCTCCGGTCAGGACGCCCCCGGCAGCGAGTGCGCCCCCGGTGAGGAGTCCGTCGCCGGGGCCGACCGGGTCTCCGGCGACGAACCGCTGCTCGCCGCCCGGGTGCACCGCCCGTCCGACCTGATGCGCTTCCTCGGCGGCATCCTCGCGATCGCCGTCCTCCTCGCCATCGCGGCCTTCGCCCAGGGCACCACCACCGGCCTCGAGCACGACATCAGCAAGGGCACCGAACAGGCCCCCGTGCTGCTGGTGAAGCTGGCCGGTCTGGTCTCCTCCATCGCGGTCCTCCTCGTCCCCATCGCCTTCGCGATCGAACGGCTGATCAAACGGGACGGGCTGCGCATCGCCGACGGTGTGCTCGCCGCGGTCCTGGCCCACGGCATCACCCTCGCCACCGACCTCTGGGTCGCCCAAGCGGCACCCGACAGCATCCAGGAGGCCCTCACCCGGGCCCAGGGCAGCGGGCTGACGGACCCCGTCCACGGCTATCTCGCCCCCGTCATCGCCTATATGACGGCGGTCGGCATGGCCCGCAGACCCCGCTGGCGGGTCGTGCTCTGGGTGGTGCTGCTGCTGGACGCCTTCGCGATGCTGGTCGCCGGGTACACCACCCCCTTCTCGATCATCCTCACGGTCCTCCTCGGCTGGACCGTGGCGTACGGCACGCTGTACGCGGTGGGCTCGCCCAATGTGCGGCCCACCGGGCAGACCCTTCTGGCGGGGTTGCGCCACGTCGGTTTCCGCCCGGTCACCGCGATGCGCACCGAGGACGTGCCGGAGGGCGCCGACGGCGGCCAGGCCGAGCAGGGCGACCGCGGGCGCCGCTATCTGGTGACCCTGGAGGACGGCCCACCGCTCGACGTCACCGTCGTCGACCGCGAACAGCAGGCCCACGGCTTCTTCTACCGGCTGTGGCGGCGGCTGACGCTGCGCTCCATCACCACCCGCCGCTCGTCGCTCCAGTCGCTGCGCCAGGCGCTGGAGCAGGAGGCTCTCCTCGCGTACGCGGCGATCGCCGCCGGGGCGAACGCGCCGAAGCTGATCGCCACCTCCGAGCTGGGCCCGGACGCGGTGATGCTCGTCTACGAGCACCTGGGCGGGCGGTCCCTGGACAGCATGGAGGACGCCGAGATCACGGACGATGTGGTCCGCGGGGCCTGGCGGCAGGTCAAGGCGCTCCAGTCGCGCCGGATCGCGCACCGCAGGCTGACGGGCGACGCCATCCTGGTGGATCGTTCCGGCAAGGTGATCCTGACCGATCTGCGCGGCGGCGAGATCGCCGCGGGCGATCTGGTGCTCCGGATGGACGTGGCCCAGCTCCTGGTGACCATGGGGCTGCGGGTGGGTGCCGAGCGGTCGGTGTCGGGTGCGCTGGAGGTCCTCGGGCCCGACGCGGTCGCCGACTGTCTGCCGCTGCTCCAGCCCATCGCGCTGAGCCGCTCCACCCGGGCCACCCTGCGGCGGCTGGCGCGGGAGCGCGCCGAGCGGGAACGCGAGGCCGTTCTGGAGGCGTCGGCGGCGGCCCGCCGGGCCCGCGCGGAGGCCGCGGCCCAGCCGAACGGGACGGCCGCGGAGCCGGAGCCGGCGGCGCCCGCCGACCGTCCCGGTCCCGCCGCGCCCTCCGGCCCGCACGCGGAGCGGCGGGCGGACAAACGCGCCGTCGACGAGGCCCTCGAAGCCGCGCGGGAGGAGGATCTCCTCACCCAGATCCGCCATCAGGTGCTGCTGATCCGCCCCCAGGCCCCGGTGGAGCCGGTCCGGCTGGAGCGGATCCGGCCCCGGACCCTGGTCAGCCTGATCGCGGGCGCCGTCGCCGCGTACTTCCTGCTCTCGCAGATCGCGGGCAACAACCTCGGCGCCGACTTCAGCAGCGCGCACTGGGTGTGGGTGGCGGTCGCGGCCGCGTTCTCCGCGCTCAGCTATGTCGCCGCCGCGATGAGCCTGCTGGGCTTCGTGCCCGAGCGGGTGCCGTTCCCGCGGACCGTCCTGGCACAGGTCGCCGGATCCTTTGTGAAGATCGTCGCCCCGGCGGCGGTCGGCGGTGTCGCCCTGAACACCCGCTTCCTCCAGCGCTCGGGCGTCCGGCCCGGGCTCGCGGTGGCGAGCGTGGGCGCGGCGCAGCTCTTCGGGCTCGGGGCGCACATCCTGCTGCTGCTGACCTTCGGCTATCTCACGGGGACGGAGAAGACCCCGTCGCTGAGCCCGTCCAGAACGGTGATCGCCGGCCTGCTGACGGTCGCGGTGCTGGTGCTGGTCGTGACCGCGATCCCGTTCCTGCGGAAGTTCGTCTCGACCCGGCTGCGGTCGCTGTTCGCCGGAGTCGTACCGCGCATGCTGGACGTGCTCCAGCGGCCGGTGAAGCTGCTCACGGGCATCGGCGGACAGCTCCTGCTGACCTTCGCCTTCGTGATGTGCCTCGACGCGTCGATCCGGGCGTTCAACGACGGCGCCCAGCCGCTGAGCTACGCCAGCCTCGCCGTGGTCTTCCTCGCGGGCAACGCGCTGGGGTCGGCGGCGCCGACGCCCGGCGGTGTGGGTGCCGTCGAGGGCGCGCTGATCCTCGGTCTGATCGCGGCGGGCGTACCGAAGGACGTGGCGACGGCCGCGGTGCTGCTGTACCGCATCCTGACGCTCTGGCTGCCGGTGCTGCCGGGCTGGCTGGCGTTCAGCAGCCTGTCGCGCAAGGGCGCCCTCTGAAGCAGGACGCCCTCCAAAGCGCAGGGCGCCCGCGCCGGTCGGGGCCGCAGGGCGCCCGGACCGGCCCCACGGGGCTTCGGGATCCGCCGGATCCGGAGGAGTTCCGGAGCGCCCGGATGCGGGAGCCACGCCGTGATCGCGGCGGAAAACCACCCGACCGGACCACCGCGGGGGCGGGCCGGGCACCCGGCGCGCACGATGGCGGCATGCCGACCTCTGCCACCGCCGTGCGCACCGCCACCGGGCGCGCCGCGGCATTCGCCGCGTCCCTGTCCGTCCTGCTGGCCGCGGGCTGCTCCGGCGGCGGCGACCGCGACCGGGGACAGGGCCCGGCCGCCGGGACGACCAGTACCGCCTCCGCAGAGGCGGCCGAAGGGGCGCGTACCCCCGACCCCTCCGGCACCCCGGCCGGACCGGACGCGTCCGCCGTGCCGGGTACGGCGAGTTCGGCGGCCGCGAAGGAAGCGGTCCCGCCGCTCGGGAAGAAGCTGACCGGCCAGAAACCGGAGTGGAAGGCCTGTCCGGCGCCGTCCGCGGAGGAGGGCGGCGGTACGGCTCCGGAGCCGCCGGCCGGGGGTTCGGCCTGGGAGTGCGCGACCATCGACGCCCCGCTCGACTACGCGGACCCGGACGGGAAGACCATCGAACTCGCGCTGATCAGAGCCCGGGCGACCGATCCGGAGAAACGTATCGGCTCACTGATCTTCAACTTCGGCGGGCCCGGCGGCTCCGGGATCACCACCCTGCCCGCCGCGGCCGGCGACTACACGGCCCTGAACACCCGCTACGACCTGGTCAGCTTCGACCCTCGCGGGGTGGGCCGCAGCGCGCCCGTCGTCTGCGAGGACGCCAAACGGCTCGACACCTTCTACTCCCTCGACGCCACCCCCGACACGGATGCCGAGGTCACCGCCTACTCGGACGGGCTGAAGTCGTACGCCGCCGCCTGCAAGCGGAACTCCGGCACCGAACTCCCCCATGTCGGCACCCTGAACGCGGCCCGCGATCTGGACCTGATGCGCCAGGTCCTGGGCGACGACAAGCTGTACTACTTCGGCATCTCGTACGGCACCGAACTGGGCGGCGTCTACGCCCATCTCTTCCCGGCGAAGGTCGGGCGCGCGGTCTTCGACGCGGTCGTCGACCCGACGAAGGACTCCGAACAGAGCTCGCTCGGCCAGGCGAAGGGCTTCCAGCTGGCCCTCGACAACTTCGCCCGGGACTGTGTGGACCGCGGCGACCAGTGTCTGATCGCCGGTACCACGGTGGCCGAGGTCGAGCGGCAGATCACCGATCTGCTGGCCCGTCTGGACCGGCAGCCGGTCCCGGCCGGCGGGGGCCGGGAGCTGACCCAGACCCAGGCGCTGAACGGTATCGCCCAGTCGCTGTACTCGCAGCAGTTCTGGCCGCTGCTGGAGCAGGGCGTGGACGAGGCGGACGGCGGCGACGGGTCCCTGCTGCTCGCGCTCTCCGACGCGATGAACGGCCGCAGCCCGGACGGCGAGTACAGCAATATGGGCGCCGCGTTCAACGCGATCAGCTGTGTGGACACGGCGGACCGCTACTCGGTGGCGCAGACCCGGGCGAAGCTGCCCGAGTTCCGCAAGGTGTCGCCGGTCTTCGGCGACTACCTGGGCTGGGGCATGCTCGGCTGCACCAACTGGCCGGTGCCCGGTGTCTGGGAGCACCCCGACGTCTCCGCCCCGGGCGCCGCGCCGATCGTGGTGATCGGCAACACCGGTGACCCCGCGACTCCTTACGAGGGCGCCCGGGCGATGGTCGAGTCCCTCGGCCCCGGGGTCGGGGTGGAGATCACGTACCGCGGCCAGGGCCACGGCGCCTACGGCGCGACGAGCACCTGTGTGAAGGGCGCGGTCGACGCCTACCTCCTGGAGGGCCGGGTCCCGGCGGCGGGAACGGTCTGTCAGTAGCGGTGTCTAGGATGTCGGCACGCGTACGACATCCGGGCGGTGGGCCGCGAGGGTCCCCGGCCCGACGGGGGGCACACCATGCGGATCGGGCATGCCGGAAACGGCGGGCGCCGGGCGGCCGCCCTGGCCACGGCGGCGCTGCTGCTGGCCGGGACGGCCTTCGGCTGTACGAAGGACGACGGCGGGGGCGGCGGTCCGGGCGGGCGCGGTGGCACCGCGAAGGACGGCGGCGGGAGTACGGCTCCGGCCGCCGCGGCCCCGTCCGTTTCCGCACCGGCCCCGGACCGGGAGCCCGTGACCACGGCCGCCCTGCCCGCCACCCTGACCGGGCAGAAGCTCGCCTGGGCGGCGTGCCGGGCGCCGGTCAAGGCCGACGGGGCGAACGCGGAGAAGCCGGGCCCGGAGTGGCAGTGCGCGACGCTGAAGGCGCCGCTGGACTATGCGCGGCCCGGCGGGGCGACCCTGGGCATCGCCCTGATCCGGACGGTGGCGAAGGACCCCGGCCGCCGGATCGGCTCCCTGCTGTTCAACTTCGGCGGGCCCGGCGGTTCGGGCATCTCCGCCCTGCCGAGCGGTGACGATGTCGTCGACAAGCTCGGCCGCCGCTACGACCTGGTCAGCTTCGACCCGCGCGGGGTCGCCGAGAGCTCCGGCGTCGTCTGCCGCGACGACAAGGCCATCGAGGCCGCCCACCGGGTCGACAGCACCCCCGACACCCCGGCGGAGCAGCGGGCGTTCATGGCCGCCTCGGCCTCCTTCGGGGCGGACTGCGCCCGGCGCTCCGGGCGGGTGCTCCCCCATGTCGGCACCGCGAACACGGCCCGTGACCTGGACCTGATGCGCCAGGTCCTCGGCGACGACAAGCTCAACTACCTCGGCTTCTCGTACGGCACCGAACTGGGCGGCGTCTATGCCCATCTCTTCCCGGAGCGGGTCGGGCGCCTGGCGATGGACGGCGTCGTGGACCCGACGGCGGACTACGCCCGTGGCACCCGCAACCAGGTCGTCGGCTTCCAGCGGGCCCTGGACAACTACCACCGGAGCCGTGGCATCGGAGCCGCCGACGGCACCGCCCGGACGGTGCGGCTGCTGAAGCGGCTCGACGCCCGGCCGATTCCCGCCGGGAACGGCCGCACCCTGACCGAGAACATGGCCCGGACCGGCATCATCCAGTCCCTGTACTCCGAGCAGTTCTGGCCCTATCTGACGGACGCGCTGAAGGCGGCCGAGAAGGGTGACGGCACCGAACTGCTCGCGCTCGCCGATATGTACACCGGCCGGGACGAGAAGGGCCGCTACTCCACCCAGGACCATGCGCAGCGGGCGATATCGTGCGCCGACGCGGCGTCCCGGCCGACCGCCGCGGATGTCACCTCGCGCCATCTGGCCGACTTCACCGCGGCCTCCCCGGTCTTCGGGCCGTATCTCGCCTGGGACGTCGCGGGCTGGTGCGCGGACTGGCCGGTCGACGGGGCATGGCAGAAGCCCCCGGTGTCGGCGAAGGGCGCGGCGCCGATCCTGGTCGTCGGCACCACGGGCGACCCGGCGACCCCGGTGGAGGGCGCCGAGCGGATGGCGGACGGCCTGGGCAACGGGGTCGGGGTGCTGGTGACCAGCAAGGGCGAGAACCACGGCTCGTACGGCTTCTCGGAGTGCGCGACCCGGCTCGTGGACGACTATCTGCTGAAGGGCGCCGTCCCGAAGAGCGGAACGGTCTGCTCTTGACGCGGCGGGCCCCGGGCCGTACGCCGACGGCGTACGGCCCGGGGCCCGGACACGGTTCGGTCAGTAGACCGGCTTGTGCGGTTCGATCTGGTGCACCCAGCCGATGACTCCGCCGCCGACATGGACGGCGTCGGCGAAGCCCGCCGACTTCAGCACCGCCAGCACTTCCGCACTGCGGACACCCGTCTTGCAATGCAAGACGATCTTCTTGTCCTGCGGCAGTCCTTCGAGCGCCGTGCCCATCAGGAACTCGTTCTTGGGGATCAGCTTGGCGCCGGGGATCGAGACGATCTCGTACTCGTTGACCTCGCGGACATCGATGATCTCGATGTTCTCGCCCTCGTCGATCCACTCCTTCAGCTGCTTGGGAGTGATGGTCGAGCCGGCGGCCGCCTCCTGGGCCTCCTCGGACACGACGCCGCAGAAGGCCTCGTAGTCGATCAGCTCGGTGACGGTGGGGTTCTCGCCGCAGATCGCGCAGTCGGGGTCCTTGCGCACCTTGACCTGGCGGTACTGCATCTCCAGGGCGTCGTAGATCATCAGTCGGCCGACCAGCGGCTCGCCGACGCCGGCGAGGACCTTGATGGCCTCGGTGACCTGGATGGAGCCGATGGAGGCGCAGAGCACTCCGAGGACGCCGCCCTCGGCGCAGCTCGGGACCATGCCCGGCGGCGGGGGCTCGGGGTAGAGGCAGCGGTAGCAGGGGCCGTACTCGGACCAGAAGACGGACGCCTGGCCGTCGAAGCGGTAGATGGAGCCCCAGACGTACGGCTTGTTCAGCAGCACGCACGCGTCGTTGACGAGATAGCGCGTGGCGAAGTTGTCCGTGCCGTCGACGATCAGGTCGTACTGGCTGAAGATGTCCATCACATTGTCGGCCTCGAGCCGCTCCTGGTGAAGGACCACGTTCACGTACGGGTTGATCCCGAGGACCGAGTCCTTCGCGGACTCGGCCTTGGACCGGCCGATGTCGGCCTGGCTGTGGATGATCTGACGCTGGAGGTTCGACTCGTCGACCTCGTCGAACTCGACGATGCCGAGCGTCCCGACGCCGGCCGCGGCCAGGTACATCAGCGCGGGCGAGCCGAGACCGCCCGCGCCGACACAGAGCACCTTGGCGTTCTTCAGCCGCTTCTGCCCGTCCATCCCGACGTCGGGGATGATCAGGTGGCGGGAGTACCGGCGGACCTCGTCGACGGTGAGCTCGGCAGCGGGCTCGACCAGGGGTGGCAGCGACACGGGGACTCCGTTGCGTGGGTAAGTCAATACGGTTGTTCTCCCGTCAACACTGCCACGCGCCTCCTCATTCCGAGACACCCGGTCCGATCTGCGAGACGAATTCGTCCCAGTAGCCGGGCAGACTCTCGAATGCCCCGGAATGTCCCCCGGGGGTGTCCGGGGCCGTACCGGGGGCCTCCCCGGGGAACCCGCCGGGGAACGTACCGGCGGCCGCGGGCGCGGTACCGAAGCCCGCCGGGCCGCCGCCGAGGCGGTCGGTGAAGAAGACCGTGCCCGCGCCCTGCCAGCGGGCGATCCGGGCGGCCTCTTCCAGATGGGTGCGCGGCACGCCGTGGACGAAGTGGGCGAACCGCTCCGGCGGATGGCCCGCCGTCCACTCCGCCACCTGCGACCAGCGGTAGTCCGCCCAGGCTCCGGAGAAGGTGATC
This sequence comes from Streptomyces sp. NPDC003691, assembly GCF_053981115.1. Lineage (NCBI taxonomy): Bacteria > Bacillati > Actinomycetota > Actinomycetes > Kitasatosporales > Streptomycetaceae > Streptomyces > Streptomyces sp. NPDC003691. Next base: position 74,752 of record NZ_JBSFNQ010000014.1, read on the forward strand.
AGCTGGTCGGCGAGCTCCGCATAGGCGGGGTGCGGATGGCGGCCGGGGCCGAGGACCACATATCCGCCGGACCCGGTCCCGGTCGTCCCGGCCCCGCCCCCGGTGCCCGGTACGGTGCCGGTCCCCGGTCCGGTACCGCGGCGGCCGCAGCCGCCCGGGGTCCTGACCCCGGTGTCCCGGGTGACCGCCCGCAGGGCCCCCACGGCCCGCCGCACGGCCGCCAGACCGGCCCGGTCGGCCGGGCAGCGGTCCAGCAGAAACCCGCCGACCCGGTACCACTCGGCATAGCGGCCGGCGTCCGCGACCACCTCCGCCAGGGGCCGGGCGCCCCCGGCCAGATCGACCCGGCCCAGCACCCGTACCCCCGCGTTGACCAGCCGGCCGGCGGCGGCCAGACAGTGCGGATCGGGGCGGTCGCCGGGCCCGTTGGCCACCGTGAGCACGACCCAGTCCAGCGGGGTGCCCGGCCGGGTCAGCTCCGCCCACTCGGCCGGGGCGAGCAGCGGATGGGCGTACCCGGGGACTCCGATCCCGAGCCGGCCCCACGGCCCGGCCGCGCCGCCTCCGGACGGCCGGGGCTCCCGTCCCCGGCCGTCACCCGGGGAGCCCGGGTTGCCGGGGGAGCCCGGGAGACCCGGGGAGTCGCGGGAAGCCGGAAAGTCCCGGGAACCCGCGGAGACCGGGAGGCCCTGGGCGCCCGTGAACCGCGGGAAGCCCGGGTACCCCGGGGCGCCGGTGGGCCCCGCGCCCGGCCCCCTCCGCCCGGTACACCGCGCCGCTCCCCCGCCGGTGGTCAGATGCGGCATGCCGCCTCCATCCAGATATCGGCGAGCGACTCCTCCAGGTTGATCCGGGGCCGCCAGCCGAGCCGGTCGCGGGCGGTACGGATGTCCGCCTGCTGCCAGTTGCCGCAGCCGTCGGGGTACGGGACGGGGGCGGCGGCGAGCTGCTCCAGCACGGATTCGGAGCGCGGCGCCCCGATGCCGTGTCCGGCGAGCGGACCGTGCCCGCCGTGGCCCGGGTGCCCCACCGGTCCGCCGTGCCCGCCGTGGCCCGCGGGACCGGAGTGTCCGCCGTGTCCCAGGGGGCCGGGCCCGCCGAGACCGCCCTGGCCGGGCCGTCCGGGCGGGGTGTCCAGCTCGTGGAGGGCACCCGCGTACCCCGCGACCCTGGCCAGCACCGCGGCCGCGTCCCGGAGCCGTACGGCCCGCCCGGTACCGATGTTGACCACGCCCTGGGCCGCGGAGAGGGAGGCGGCGTGGACCGCTCTGGCCACGTCCCGGACATCCACGAAGTCGCGCTGCACCCCGAGCCCGCTGAGCTTCAGCTCGCCGTCGCCGGACTGCATCGCCCGGCGCATCGCCTCGGCGAGCCGGCCGAGCGGGGAGCCGGCGGGGGTGCCGGGCCCGACCGGGGAGAAGACCCGCAGGACGACCGCGTCCAGCCCGGAGCCGAGGACCAGCTCCGTCGCCGCCAGTTTGCTGACGCCGTACGGTCCGCCGGGCCGCGGGATCGCGTCCTCGGCGGTCGACGACCCCTGCTGCGACGGCCCGTACTCGGAGGAGCAGCCCACCTGCACCAGCCGCGCCCCGCAGCCGCTGCGGCGCAGCGCCTCGCAGACGGTGGCGACGGCGACCGTGTTGTGCCGGGTCAGCTCGCGGGCGCCGCCGCGGGTGGCCCCGGCGCAGTTGATGACGACGCCGGGGTGGACGGCGGTCAGAAAGCGGGTGAGCGCGCCGGGGCTGCCGCCCGCGAGGTCGAAGCGCACATCGGCGTCGTCGCCCCGGCCGAGGGTGGTCAGGTGGACGGCCGGGTCGGCGAGCAGCCGGTCGGCGACGAAGCGTCCGAGGAACCCGTTGGCTCCGAGCAGCAGCACCCTCATCGCGTGCCCCCGTCCTGACGACGGGTCGGGGCTGGGGATTGGCGGATCATGTTCGCGTTTCTCCTTCGGTGCCGCTCAGGGCGGCGGCAGTTGATCCGGCGGGGCCGGGGGTACGGCGTATGCGGCATTCGATCGGGCGGTACGGGTGGTACGGGCGGTACGGGGTGGCCGCGCCGGGCGGTTGCGGGCCGGCGGGCCGGGCCGGCCGTGGGATACGGACGGCCGGGCGGACGGTGGAGCGGCGTGGCGGCCGGGGACGGGCGGGGCGTCCGGGCGGGCAGGTGGGCGGGCGGGCGGGCAGGCAAGGATCAGCGGGGCGGCGCGGCGGGCTGGGGACGGGGGCAGGCGCCCGGGAGGGTGTTCGCCGGTCCGTCGCCGGTCCGGCCGGGCTCGGGTGCGGGGTGCCGGGTACGGGGTGTCAGGTGTGGGCCGAGGCGCGGGACAGCACGGCGGTGGCATGGACCAGCAGTCCGGCCGCCGCGACCCCGCAGACCAGGGCCCCCACCGCCGCCCCGCCCCAGGCCGCCGCCACCGCCTCGGCGGGGCGGGCCAGGAAACCGAGCCCGGGGAGCCGTCCGGCGAGCAGCAGCAGCGGGACGAGCGCCTGTCCGGCGCAGGCCGCGCCGAGCCCGGTGACGGCCGCCTCCGGGAAGCCGTGGACGATCAGCAGCCGGGCGGTGAAGAGCAGCAGACCGAGGGAGACGGCGGTGACGGGTGTGCTGCCGTCGGAGAGCAGCAGGCCGGTTGCCGCGGCCACCGCCGCCAGGGAGACGGTGTAGAGCGCGGCGACGCCCAGGAGCAGGGGCCGCATCCCGGCGGCGAAGTCGTCGAGCCTGCGGCTGTCGCCGAGGCGCCGCCGGGCCCCGGTGGCCAGCAGTCCGGCGCACCAGGCGGCGGGGGCGACGGAGACCGCCAGGGCGGTCGGCGGGCCGGGGGCGAACGGTACGGTGCCCCCGGCCTCGGCCAGCCGGGCCGTGAGTCCGGGCCCGCAGGCGGCGAATCCGATCAGAACGGCCGTCCGTACGGCTCCGGCGGTACGGCCCCGCCGGGGCCCGTACGAACGGGCGCGCAGGGGGCCGTGGCGCAGACAGAACAGGACGGCGGTGGTGACGGCGGCGGTACCGAGGAGGGCGGCCGCCGTACGTGCCGGGCCGTCGAGGAGGGCCCAGCTCCCGGCCGCGAGCCCGGCGGCGGCACCGGGCAGCAGTGCGAGGGCGGCGCCGCGGTCCGGCCGGTTCCCCGGTCGGGGGCGGGGCGCGGGCTCCGCGGTGTTCCCGGGGACGCGGGCGTACAGCTCTTCCGCGAGCGAGAACACGTCCCGGTGCCGGAAGCGGGCGGCGATCCGGTCGGTCAGGCCGTGGGCCTCCAGTCCGGCGGCGATCTCCAGTGGGTCGACCGCGCGTTCGCAGAGGTCCTTGTGGCGGTCGAGCAGGGCCTTGACCGGGTCGGCCGAGCCCCCGGGCGCGGCGGCCGCGGACCCTCCGGGGGATCCGGATAACGGCGCGGGGCCGGGCCCGTCGCCGGAGCCGAGGAGAGCGTGCGAACGGGCGTCCCAGCCACCGGGGCTGGCGGGGGGCCGGGGCGCGTCCCCGGCGGCGGTAGCGACCACGGGGTCTCCGCCGGGGCACCCGGCGCGCCCCCGGAGGCCGGTGGCCCCGGAGTGCTCCGTACTTCCGCCACGGCCCCCTGTGGTCCCGGGCGCGCTCATGCGCGGGCCTCCTTCGCCCCACGGGCCGACGGCCCCGGCCGCGTACGCCCGGCACCGGCCGACGGCAGCACCGCCGACGGCGCATCCGCGGAGCCGGTGGCTCCCTGCCACCCGGTCCCGCCCCAGGCCGCCCCCGACAGGGGGTTCCCCGCCCCCGGCCGCCCCGGCGGCACACCGGCGGCACCCGACGCCTCCGGAAACATCCCACCGCCGCCGGGAGCCGTCTGCCACGGGGCCGCCGCGGCAGAGCGGGCGCGCCCAGCCACCGGGGCGATCCGGCCGGGGCGGCCGCCGCCTTCCGCGGCCGGTGGCGGAGGCCCGGTGAGGGCCGGTTCGCGGCGGGCCCACACCATCGGGACGAGGGCCTCCGCGGGATGGGCGAAGGGCAGCGGTTCGCCGTGGGGACCGGCCTGGTCGCGGTGGACCGGGGAGTGCGAGATCACCTCCAGGTACAGCGCGCGGAAGGCGGCCGTGTTCCGGTCGGACGTGAAGAGTTCGAGGGCGCGGGAACGGGCCGCGGCCCCGAGCCTGGCGGCCCGCGCCGGGTCCCCGATGAGCGCGAGGCACGCCTCGGCCAGGGCCCGCGGATGGCGCTGCGGTACGACGAGTCCGGTGCCGCCGATGACCTCGACGACCGCGCCCGCGTCCGTCGACACGGTGGCCCGGCCGCAGAGCATCGCCTCGACGAGGGTGTGCGGGAAGCCCTCGACGGTGCTGGCGGAGACCGTGACCGCCCCGCTCGCGCACGCCTCGGCGGTCCCGGTGCCCCCGGGTCCGCCGAGGGTCTCGAAGAAGACCGGTCCGGCGCCGGGCGGGCGGGCGTCGACGGCGCCGTCGGCGAAGAGATGGGCGGCGAGGGAACGGCAGTGGGCGAGGTACGCCGCATCCTCGCCGTCCCGGGCGGGCCGGGCGAACAGCCGGAGCCGGGCGCGCGGTTCGCGCCGGTGGACCTCGGCAAAGGCGTGCACCAGCCCGACCAGGTCCTTCCCCGGCTCGGGCGACCCGATCCACACCAGGGTGTACGGGTCGCCCGGGTCGGCGGCCTCGCCGACGGCGGTATAGCGGTCGGTGTCCACCCCGGGGTGGACCGTACGCAGCTTCGCCGGATCGGCCCCGCACTTCCGCTGCCAGCGGCGGATATGGGCGTCACCCGGGGTGATCAGGGATGCCTGGGCGTACACCTCGCCCGCGAGGGCGCGCCGGAAGGCGGCCAGGAGGGCACGCACCGGCGCGCTCAGCGGGGACCGGGCGCCGTGGAGCGGACCGTACGCCCCCGGCTCCCCGGCTCCGGAGCATGCGCCGGGCATCCCGGACCCGCCCGCCGCCGCGCCCCGCGGCCCGGCGGCCGTCGCATCGGGGCTGCCGGGGCCGTCGGGGCCGTCGGGTCCCCCGCCGGGTGCGGCGGCGAGATAGTGGGCGCGCAGGTCCACGCCGTACTCCGTGACCAGCAGAGGAACCCCGAAGAAGCGTTTGGCCAGAAGGCCGGGGAGCGCCGTGGCTCCGCCGGAGACGGCATGGCAGAGATCGGCGGAGCCGAGGGCGTCGTCGCCGTACCAGTCGTACGAGAGGGGGCGCAGCGCCCGCTCCAGCTCCCCCGCGAAGGCAAGGTAGTCGGGGACGGCGGCGGTGTGCACGCTCCGGTGTGCGCCGGGGGTCCGGCAGACGGATTCCACGGTCCGGACAGCGGGTTCGGAGCGGAGGGCGGCGGCCAGACCGCCGTGTTCCCGCGCGAGGGCGGCGAGTCCGTACAGGCCGTCGGCGAAACCGGCCGCCGCCGCGCCGGATGTGAAGCCGGCCGCGCCGGACGCGGCACCACCGGCGGATTCACCGGCGCCCGCGCCCCGGACGGCCGTCACCAGCTCGGTGAAGTGCCCGAGGAAGCGTCTGCGCCAGCGGCGCCCCGGCGCCGGGCCGTCACCGCGGCCCGCCGGGGCGGGCGACGCGGTCCGGACGGCCCTCACCTGCGGCGGCAGGGCCACCGGGGGCGGAACGGCAAGGGAGTGCCGGGCACAGAGGCCGGCCGCGCACTCCGCACCCGTCGCGCCGGAGGCTCCCCCGGCGCGCTCGGCGGCTCCGGCACGGCCCGCGTAGATGTCGAACTCGTGCTGCGCGAGCCCGCGCACGAGCCGGTCGCACCAGCCCGCCGAGCCACCCGACGCAGACGGATAGCCACCGTCCGTGAGCAGTCCGATCCGCATGAACGCACCCCCGATCTCCCTTGTCGGCCACCGCCGTTGGACTCGGCGGCACGCGGCGGAACGACCGTAAGCCGGTGCGGCGGGGGTGCGGCGGACGGTTGTCCGCCGCGCCACCGGAAGGGGTGAATACCCGTAACTTTCCTGGCACGATCGCGTTCCGTCGCGCTATGAACGCGCTCTGTTACCGATGGTGAGGCACAGGCCACGCCTCAGGGGAGGCGAGAACCGAAGATTCAGCCTTTCGGGTGAACCCAGGGGTTTGCCTTGCACCGGATTCCGTCGATATTCAGGGATTTGGTCTGCTGCTGCATCACGGGGGCCGGGGCGCCTTCGGTCCGGCAGCTCTTGTGTCCGTGTCCGAGCCGGTGGCCGACCTCGTGGTTGATGAGCATCTGCCGGTAGGCGAACATCGCGTCCGGCCCGTAGGTGTCCGAACCGAGCCCCCACCGGTAGGCGTTGATCATCACCCGGCTCGTGGAGGCGGAGTCGCAGCTCACCTTGTCGATGGACGTATTGAGCCCGGATTTGGCGCACCACACGTCGGTGGTGCCGGGGCTGGCGAGCGTGATGACGAACGCGGGATCGCCGGAGGAGATCCGCTCGAAGGCCAGTTCGCCGCCGGCGGCCCAGCTGCGCCGGTCGTTGAGGGTCCGGTGCACGGCGGTGGCGAAGAGCAGGCCGTCCATCTTGAGGCCCTTCTCGACATCCACCCGGTAGCGGATCTTCCGGCCCTTGCCGGGTGCCTGCTCCAGGCCGGGGACGGCCGCGAAGGTGCCGTCGCCGGTGAACTCCCGGTCGATGGGGAACCGGGTCGCCATCAGCTGGTCGTACGTGGGGGCCTGCGGCTTGGTGTCGCGGAGGGCGGGCTGCGGCGGCGTGCGGCGGCTGTCGGAGCGCGAGGCGGCACCGGTGTCCTCGGCGCGCTCGTCGTTGGTGGTCCCGGTGTCCTCGCGGCGTTCGTTCTCGGTGGCGACCTGTCCGGCGACGATGATCGCGAGGACGGTGGTGACCGCGGCGGCGGCGATACCGGTGACGGTACGGCTCTTGCTGCCGGTCAGCGGAGCGCGCTGGTCCGGTACGGCGGCGGGGTCCTCGTCGCGGGACCGGCCGCCGGAGGGGTCGACGGCGGGGAGGGCGGCGGTGTCACCGGGGTCACCCGGCCGCGGGACCGTGCCGCTGCCGGGGCCGTTGCCGGGGACGCCGCCCGGCCCGTGGCCGGCGGCGGCGCCCAGGGCGGCCGCGGCGGACGGGTCGAAGGCATCGACGAACTCGCGGCGCGGGCCCGGTATCCGGGAGCCGGCCGGGGCGGGCCCCGCGGGGTTCACCGGCCCGGAGTGCCCGGACGGCCCGGACGGCCGGGGCGGCTGCCCCGGGCCGCCGGGGTGCGGCTGCCCGCCGGGACCGGCGGGACCGGCGTGGGGAGGAAGGGCGGCACCGGGGTACGGATGCCCGCCGGATCCCGCGTACGGAGGTACGGCGGGGCCGGTGCCGGTCCCCCAGCCGCCCCCCGGCTCACGCTGCTCGGGGTGGCCGCCGCGGGCCTGCGGAACGCCGTAGCCGGTGGCCGCGTGTTCGGTACCGGTGCCGGTGCCGTACGGAGCGGAGGTCCGGCCGCCCGGTACCGCCGGGCCGGGTGCCCCGGCGGGCGGGAAGCCCTGCGCCCCGGTGCCGTAGCCGCCGGGGTGGTGAGCGGCCTGCTGGTGCGCGGCCGCCTGATGCGCGGCCTGCTGGTGCCCGGCGGGGTGGTGGCCGGGAGCGGGATGCCCGCCCTGCCCGTAGCCGCCGCCGGGGTGGCCCCCGTAGCCGGCCGCGGACCGGCCGCCCGAGTCGTATCCGCCCTGGGCGGGATGCCCGCCGGGGCCGTAGCCGCCGGAAGGCCGCGCTCCGGCCGCGGGAGCCGTGCCCGGGCCGGGTCCGGCCGCCCCCGGAGCGGCCTGGGCGGCCGCGGGGTGCGTACCGTGATCCGGGGCCGCGGGGCCGGACTCCGGACCCTCCGGGCCGGTGCCCGTACGACCCGTACGAGAAGAGGCCTTGGGCGCGGGGCCCTTACGGCTGTGTCGTCCCACGGGCCCCGATCAGCTCCTGCCGCAGTCGTCGATCACTTCCCGGATCGCCTGCGCGACCGTCTCCGGGTACTCCATCATCGCCACATGGCCGGCGTCCGGGAGGGTCACCAGCCGTGAGTCCCGGAAGGCGGCGGACGCCCTTTCGGCCATCCGGTACGAGACCAGTCTGTCCCGCCCGCCGTACACCAGCAGCGTCGGCGCGAGCACCCGCTCCGCCTGCCGCCACAGCCCGTGCTGTCCGCCCAGCGTGTACGCATCGACGATACCGCGCGCCGAGCGGGCCATCGCGTCCCAGAAATACGGCAGCTTCATCCGGCGGTCCATCTCGGCCGCGGCATGGCCGAAGGCATCCTCCGAGACCCGGCCGGGATCGCCGTAACACAGTGCCACCACCCCGCGGGTGCGGCGCTCGGCCGACCAGTCGCGGCTGATCCGGCCGAACAGCCGGGCCACCCCGGGCAGGGCGAGCAGTCCGGTCGGGACCGCACTGCCCTGGACCCGCAGCTCCGGCAGGGCCGGGGAGATCAGGGAGAGGGTGCGCACCAGATCGGGCCGGACGGCGGCGAGCCGGGTGGCCACGGCCCCGCCGAGGGAGTTCGCGATCAGATGCACGGGCCCCCGGTCGGCGGCGTCGAGATAGCGGATGACGGCCCGGGCGTGGCCGGTGACCGAGTAGTTGCCGTCGTCGGGCGGCGGGGAGGCGCCGAACCCGGGCAGGTCGAGGGCCTCGCCGTCGACGACGTCCGCCAGCAGGGGCATCAGGGCCGACCAGTTCTGGGAGGAGCCGCCCAGCCCGTGGAGATAGAGGGCGGGGGGCAGTCCGGGGCGGGCCGGCGGCCGCGACCGGACCGCGAGCCCGAGGCCGGGGAGCGTGACGGTGCGCAGTTCCTCCCCTTCGGCGATCCGCAGCCCGGGGACGACTTCGGGCACCACGGCGACGAGGGGCACGGGGACACCGGGCAGCTCGGTCGAAGACATGCGGCAATGTTACGAGAGGATCACACCGCGAAACGTGTGTTCGGCGTCACAAGGGGAAGCCGATCGCATAGCGCCCCCGGACGTCTGCTCCTACGCTCGGAAGATAAGGGGAGAGGGACGAAGCGCGAGAAGACAAGAGGAGAGAAGAAGGGAGCGGTAAGGAGAGGAGGAGGGTGGGACGCAGGGAGAGAAGGGACGGTAAGCCCCGCTCGCCCCGTGGCGGCGCACCGCGACCGCGGGACGACGGGTCCAGGGGCCCACGGGCCGAGGAGAGCGAGCCGGGGAGAAGGTGCCTCAATGGCTGTCGTCGATCCCAGCGATCCGGAAGCCTTTGCGGAGTACGAGGACCGCGAGAGCGGCGGAACGGCGGACGGGACCCGGACGTCGTCCGGTGAGGGCGGTCGCACCGCGGCCGGTCCGGACGACGAGGTTCCGGAGGCCGACGCCGCGGAACAGCGCGCGGACGTCCGGCCGGAGCACGACGATCCGCCGCGTATCGACCGCGACCGGGCGAACGAGGCCGACGCCGTCGAGCAGGCCAGAGTGGTCGCCCAGGACGAGGACGACTATCGGTGACCCCCTGCCGACTCCTGGTGACAGCGGGCGGCCACGGCCGGGGAGGCGCCGGTGCCGTGCCCCCTTTTGCCCCCGAATCGGGAGCTACCGCGGCTGTCCGGTCCGTGAAATTCTGCGTCCGCGGCGCGCACGGCCGGGTTACCCAAAAGTACGATGGCGGGCGCGGCGACGACCGCGCACGGAACGATTTTGGGAGGCGGCGTGACAGCCATCGAGCAGACAGAGGCGGCGCGCCCGCGGGGCACGCGCCTGCCACGCCGAGCCCGCAGGAACCAGCTTCTGGGCGCCGCCCAGGAAGTCTTCGTGGCGCAGGGGTACCACGCGGCCGCGATGGACGACATCGCCGAGCGGGCGGGTGTCAGCAAGCCGGTGCTCTACCAGCACTTCCCCGGGAAGCTGGAGCTCTATCTGGCCCTGCTGGACCAGCACTGCGACGCGCTGCTCCAGGCCGTGCGCACGGCGCTGGCGTCGACGTCCGACAACAAGCAGCGGGTGGCGGCCACCATGGACGCCTATGTCGCCTACGTCGAGGACGAGGGCGGCGCCTTCCGGCTGGTCTTCGAGTCCGATCTGACGAACGAGCCCGCGGTGCGCGAGCGCGTGGAGCGGGTGTCGCTGCAGACCGCCGAGGCGATCTCCGACGTCATCGCCGAGGACACCGATCTGTCGAAGGACGAGTCGATGCTGCTGGCCGTGGGGCTCGGCGGGGTCGCCCAGGTCGTCGCCCGGTACTGGCTCTCCAGTGAGACGGGCATCCCGCGCGACCGGGCGGTCGGGCTGCTGACCTCCCTGGCCTGGCGGGGTATCGCCGGTTTCCCGCTGCACGGTACGGACGGCGCCGACCCGCAGCGCTGATCCCGGGGCGTTCCGGCGGCGGCCCGTACCGTCCGGGCCCGCCTGCCGCGCCCGCTCGTCCGCCGTTGTTCGCTGATGGCGTGCTCCGGCATGGCTGAGCGGGCCCACCGCCGGGCTAGTGTGTGCTGGGTACGGCGCGGTGATCGCGCAACGCACTGACCGTTCGGAGGGACATAGCCGTGGAGGTCAAGATCGGCGTGCAGCACGCGCCCCGGGAGATCGTTCTGGTGAGCGGGCAGACCGCCGCCGAGGTCGAGGAGGCCGTGGGCCAGGCTCTTGCGGGCAAGGCCCAGGTGCTCAGCCTCTCGGACGAGAAGGGCCGCAGGGTGCTGGTGCCGGCCGACCGGATCGCATACGTCGAGATCGGCGAGTCGGCTTCGCGGCGCGTGGGCTTCGGCGCGCTCTGACCCGACGCCCCGAGCAGGGCCCCGGGGGCCGTCCGACACTGTCGGCGGCCCCCGGGGCCCTGCCGCGTTCCACGGACGGGAAGCGGGGGCGGCACCGGGACGGGGCAGCAGCCGAAGGCGCCGCCGACCCGGTTGTTCAGGGGTGCGAAGGGGTTGTTTCCGCCGGTCCGGGGGTAGTACGGGCTGTAACCGCATCCCCCGTCTCCGCGTCCGTGAGGTGATCAGCAGTGCTGCTGGAAGCGATCGGCTCGGTCCTGCTCGGCCTCGCCCTCTCCTGGGCGGCCGTCCGCCTTTTCGCGGACCGGCTCCCCGAGCGCCGCGCGGTCTTCCTCACCGGCCCGCTGGGTGCCCTGTTCGGCCTCCATGTGACGCATGTGGCACTGGGACCCGGGCAGACCGCGGGGACGCTCGTGGGGGCTCTGCTGGTCGGGGCCGTCACCCTGTCGCTGCTGCTGCGCCCCACGGGGCGACGGCTGCGGAGCCGCGCGCTCCCCTTCTGAGCCCGCGGTCCTTCTGAGCCCACGGTCCTTCTGATCCAGCAGGCCCGGCCTTCCGGCTCCCGCGGACCTTCCGGGCCCACGGGCCTTCCCATTCACGCGGACCTGCCGACTCTTGCGGACCTGCCGGCTCGCGCGGACCTGTCCTGCTCGCACCGGCCTTCCGGCCCCGCTCGCCGCGGAGCCGGGCGTTCCGTCCGGAGAGTCCGGGAGTCCGAGGCCCTCGCCCCGGCGGCGGGGCGGCCCCGGCCGGAGCGCGCCCGGCGCCCCGGTCAGGACGCCAGGTCGAGCGCCGCCATCCGCTTGGTGTGGGCCTTGGTGATCCGGGAGAACATCTTGCCGACCTCCGCGAGGTCGAACCCGTCGGCGACTCCGCCGACCAGCATCGTCGACAGGGCGTCCCGCTCGGCGACCACGCGCTGCGCCTGGGAGAGCGCCTCGCCCATCAGCCGGCGGGCCCAGAGCGCGAGCCGGCCGGCGATCCGGGGGTCGGCCTCGATGGCGGCCCGGACCTTCTCGACGGCGAAGTTGCCGTGACCGGTGTCGTCGAGCACGGCGAGCACCAGCGCCCGGGTGTCCGAGTCCAGATGGACGGCGACCTCGCGATAGAAGTCACTGGCGATGGAATCGCCGACGTACGCCTTGACCAGGCCCTCCAGCCAGTCCGACGGGGCGGTCTGCTGGTGGAAGTCGTCCAGCGCCCTGGCGAACGGCTCCATGGCCGCAGTCGGCTCCTCGTCGACGGCGGCCAGCCGGTCCCGCAGGCGCTCGAAGTGGTGGAACTCCGCGGATGCCATCTTGGCCAGCTCGGCCTTGTCACCGAGGGTCGGCGCCAGCTTGGCATCGTCGGCGAGCCGTTCGAAGGCGGCCAGCTCGCCGTAGGCGAGGGCGCCCAGCAGATCCACGACGGCGGCGCGGTACCGGGGGTCGGCGGAGGCCGTCGCCCAGTCCTGGGCGGCGATCCCGGTGGGCTCCGCAGCCGCCGCGCTCTCCGCGGCCCCGGCGTCGGCCGCGGGGCCCGCGGACTGCGCGGCATGGTCGGGTTCAGGGGCGTGATCAGGCGTCTCCATGAACCGCACAATAGCCCGCCGCGCCCCTGTCGTAAGGGGCCGGCCGACGGGTCCGGGGGCTCGTCGTACCGGTGATCGCTCCGGTTTCCGTGAGATCCGCCAACACACATGCGCGATTCCGGGGTACAGTGGTATGGCGCCTGCTGGAGCGTTGAGACAGTTGTGTGTACGACTGAATGACGTCCGGCGGGCGATCGCAGTGTTTGACTGAGGAATGAAGGATTCTTTACCGATCCTCCGGGCTTTTCCAGGTCCGGCCGGGGTCCGGTAATCCTTCGGACCCCATGAGGATGCCCGGTCGGTGGCACGATCGGCTCCGAACCGACCGCCCTCCGCGCGGATCGTGCGCCCCTCGCGTACATCCGCAGACGAGGGGCCCCCTCAGCGGCACGAGCGCTCGAGCGACGGCAGTGGTCCCGCGCCATCGGCCAACCCGCGGCCGGACAGCACCCCGGTGCGACACCCAGGTGCGGTACGACCCCCTTCGCTCGCCTCGCGCCGCGTCTCACAGAAGAGGCAACATCCTGACTACGCAGAAGACGACTTTCCGGGATCTGGGGATCCTGCCGGAGACCGCCGAGGCGCTCGAAGCCGTCGGCATCATCAACCCTTTCCCCATTCAGGAAATGACGCTCCCGGTCGCCCTGTCGGGCACCGATGTCATCGGCCAGGCCAAGACCGGCACCGGCAAGACGCTCGGCTTCGGGCTGCCCCTGCTGGAGCGGGTCACCGTTCCGGTGGACGTCGAGGCCGGCCGGGCCCGCCCCGACCAGCTGACCGACGCCCCGCAGGCGCTCGTCGTCGTCCCCACCCGTGAGCTGTGCACCCAGGTCACCAACGACCTGCTCACCGCGGGCAAGGTCCGCAATGTGCGGGTGCTGGCGATCTACGGCGGCCGGGCCTACGAGCCCCAGGTCGAGGCGCTGAGGAAGGGCGTCGACGTGATCGTCGGCACCCCCGGCCGACTGCTCGACCTGGCCGGACAGAAGAAGCTCGACCTGTCGAAGGTGCGCGCGCTCGTCCTCGACGAGGCCGACGAGATGCTCGACCTGGGCTTCCTGCCCGACGTCGAGAAGATCATCCAGCTGCTGCCGGCCCGCCGCCAGACGATGCTCTTCTCCGCGACGATGCCGGGCGCGGTCATCGGCCTCGCCCGCCGCTACATGTCGCAGCCCACGCATATCCGGGCCACCGCGCCGGACGACGAGGGCGCGACCGTCGCCAACATCACCCAGCGCGTGTACCGCGCGCACTCGATGGACAAGCCCGAGCTGGTCTCGCGGATCCTCCAGGCCGACGGCCGCGGGCTCGCGATGATCTTCTGCCGCACCAAGCGCACCGCCGCGGACATCGCGGACCAGCTGGCGCGCCGCGGCTTCGCGTCCGGCGCGGTCCACGGCGACCTGGGCCAGGGCGCCCGCGAGCAGGCCCTCCGGGCCTTCCGCAACGGCAAGGTCGACGTCCTGGTCTGCACCGATGTCGCCGCGCGCGGTATCGACGTCGAGGGTGTCACCCATGTGATCAACTACCAGTCGCCGGAGGACGAGAAGACGTACCTCCACCGCATCGGCCGCACCGGCCGCGCGGGCGCCTCCGGTACCGCGGTCACCCTGGTCGACTGGGACGACATCCCCCGCTGGCAGCTGATCAACAAGGCGCTGGACCTCAAGTTCCACGACCCCGTCGAAACGTACTCGACCTCCCCGCACCTCTTCGAGGAGCTGAGCATCCCCGCGGGCACCAAGGGCGTCCTGCCCCGTGCCGAGCGGACCCGTGCCGGGCTCGCCGCGGAGGAGCTGGAGGACCTCGGCGAGACCGGTGGACGTGGCCGCAGGCAGCAGCCGCAGCAGTCCGCCCCGGCCGAGCGTCCGGCCCGGACCCGCACCCCGCGCCAGCGCCGCCGTACCCGGGCGGGCTCGCCGGCCGAGGGCGGCACCGCCGCCGTGGCGCCCGCCCAGGGCCCGGACTCCGGGGACTCCGCGGTGGAGACCGCGGCCGTCCGGACGCCGAGGCGCCGTCGCCGTACCCGTACGGGTTCCCCGGCAGAGGTTCCCGCGGCCCCCGCGGCCGTGGTGACCGCTCCGGCGGCGGTCGTGGAGCCGGTGGCTCCGCCGACCGTGCCGCAGCAGGCGGAGCCCGTGGCGGCCGAGTCCGTATCCGCGGAGACCGTGGCGAAGCCGCGCCGCCGCCGGACTCGTACCGCCCGGCCCGTGACGGCTGAGGCGGCGGTCACGGCCGTCGAGGCCGCCCCGGTCGCGGAGCCGGTGGCCGAGCCGGTCCAGCCGGTGCAGCCGGTCGAGCCGGTTGCCGAGGAGCCGAAGCGCACCCGGACCCGTGCGGTGCGGAAGGCCGCCGAGGCCCTCGAAGCCGCGATGGCCCCCGTGGCCGCCGAGGTGGCGGAGAAGCCGAAGCGCACCCGCGCCCGGAAGACCGCCGCCACCGCCCCGGCCGCCGAAGCCACCACCGTGGCCGAAGCCCCGGCCGAGGAGATCGCCGAGAAGCCCAAGCGGAAGCGGACCGTCAGGAAGACCGTCGCCGAGGCCCTCGTCGCCACGGGCGCCCCCGAGGTCGCCGTCGCCGCGGAGGCCGCCGAGGTGGCGGAGAAGCCGAAGCGCACCCGCGCCCGGAAGACCGCCGCCACCGCCCCGGCCGCCGAAGCCACCACCGTGGCCGAAGCCCCGGCCGAGGAAGTCGCCGAGAAGCCCAAGCGGAAGCGCACGGTCAGAAAGACCGTCGCCGAAGCCCTCGTCGCCACGGAGGCCGTCGGGGCCGCTGTGGCCACGGAGGCGGCGGAGAAGCCGAAGCGCACCCGCGCGGTGAAGAAGACGGCGGAGGCCGCCGAGGCCCCCGCCGAGAAGCCGAAGCGTGCCCCGCGGGCGCGCAAGGCAGCGGCCGCCCAGCCCGAGGGCTGAGCAAGCGGCACCGTCCGACGGCCCGCTTCCCTGCCGGGGAGCGGGCCGTCGGCGTTCCCGCACCCGGCCCCGTAGGCTCGGGCGCATGAGCCGCCCTCCCACCTTCACCACGCCCGCGTGCGCCCGCTCCCGGACCCTGAGCACCGCCCGGGGCGACTTCGCCGTCCTCGACGCCCGGCCGGCCGGCGTCCCCGGTGCGGCCGGGGCCCGCGGAACCGCCCTGCTCGTCCCCGGTTTCACCGGGAGCAAGGAGGACTTCATCGCCCTGCTCCAGCCGCTGACCGAGGCCGGCTACCGGGTCGTCTCGGTCGACGGGCGCGGGCAGTACGAGTCGGCGGGGCCCGACGATCCGGGGGCGTACGAACTGCCCGAGCTGGCCCGGGACCTGCTGGCCCAGGCCGCGGCGGTCGCCGCGGAGAGCGGTGGCGGGCCGGTGCATCTGCTGGGCCACTCCCTGGGCGGGCTGATCTCCCGCGCGGCCGTACTGACCGATCCGGCGCCCTTCCGGACCCTGACCCTGATGTCGTCCGGACCGGAGGCGGTCGGCCCCGCCCAGCGGAAGCGGATCGGCCTGCTCCGGGACGCGCTCGCCACTCTTCCCATGACGGAGGTGTGGACGGCCATGCAGGCCCAGGACGCCCCGGCGGACGCCGAGGAGGCCACCGGGCCGGACGGCGCGGCCGTCGAGGAGCAGCTGCGGCAGCGCTGGCTGCGGACCCATCCGCTCCAGCTGATCACCACCGGGCTCCGGCTGACCGTCGAACCGGACCGGGTCGGCGAACTGGCCGCCGTACAACCGCTGCCCAAGCTGGTGTTGAGCGGTGAGCGCGACGACGCCTGGCCGGTGCCGCTGATGGACGAGATGGCGGTACGGCTCGGAGCGTCCCGCACGGTGATCCCGGGCGCCGAGCACTCCCCCAACACCGACCGCCCCGCCGAGACGGCCGCGGCCCTCGCGGACTTCTGGGGCCGGCACTGAGCCACCGGGCGGCGCCTGCCCGTGCCCGCCGGGCCCGCACTCGTTAGGCAAGGAAAAATTTTCTTTAGCGTAGGGAATATTTGCCCGGCCCAAGTCTGTTGAGTGCTGTAGCAGCACATGCACACCAGTTCTCCATCAGGAGGATCAGACGAAGGGAGAAGCCGTGCGCTTCGAGATCATGCGACTGGACGATGTCGACGGCACCGCCGTGGACAGCACGGTCGTCGACGCCGCCTCCGTCAACCGGATCGTTCAGCAGGCGGCCGCCAAGGGCCAGCGCCTCTACATCCGCCCGGCCGACACCGGGGCCTCGTAACCGGGAACGGCCGCCGGACGGCGCCGACCGGCGCACCGGCACTCCGAACAGAACATCACGGTGCCCCCGCGGAGATCCGCGGGGGCACCGTCGTATCCGGTCCGGGTCGGGGCGGTCCGGGTCGGGCGTCCGGCCCGGAAGCAGGTCAGGCGCCCTGGACGACCTGGGTGACACCGTTGATGATCTGCTGGACGGCGATCGCCGACAGCATCATGCCCGCCAGCCTGGTCACCAGCACCACACCGCCGTCCTTGATCACCTTGATGATCAGCAGCGAATAGCGCATGGCCAGCCAGAGCACGATGTGCATGGCGACGATCGCCGCCCAGACGGCGATCTGCTCGGACGCCCCGTCCGCGTTCTGGACGGCCAGGATGACCGAGACGATCGCACCGGGTCCGGCCAGCAGCGGCATCCCCAGCGGGACCAGTGCGACGTTCACGTCCTTGGTCTGCTTGGGCTCGTCGGTCTTGCCGGTGAGCAGGTCCAGCGCGATCAGCAGCAGCAGCAGCCCGCCCGCGATCATCAGCGCGGGAACGGAGACATGGAGGTAGTCCAGGATCTGCTGCCCCACCAGTCCGAAGACGGTGATGACGCCGAACGCGACGGCCACCGCCTGCCAGGCCATCCGGCGCTGCACCTTGGCGGGCCGCCCCGAGGTCAGGGCGAGGAAGATCGGAGTGACTCCCGGGGGATCCATGATCACGAAGAGGGTCAGAAAGAGCGAGCCGAAAACGGCGGCATCGAACACGGTGGTGCCTAGCGGGAGAGAGAAGCGGGGAAAGGATCAAGAGGGGGCGGCGCGGTCCGGGCACGCGGATGCGCGGACCGGTGTTCGCGGGCCCCGGGGAGACGGCGGCCGCCGGGCGGCCGGGAGTACCGCGCGGCGCGCGGCGTACGTACGGCCGGACGGTTACGCGGAGCGGGGTCCTCCGGCGCCGGGGACCGGGAAGGCGCCGGTGGCCCGGCGGGTGATCTCCCCGTAGATCTCCGGATCGGTGGTGAAGTGGCCGAGCGGAACGTCCTTGCGGCTGCCGTGGTAGTCGCTGGAGCCGGTCGTCAGCAGGCCCAGCTCGGCGGCGAGGCCGCGGACCCGGGCCCGGGTCGGCTCGTCATGGTCCAGATGGTCGGCCTCGATACCGTCGAGACCGGCCGCGGCCAGCTCCGCGATCGTCGACTCGGAGAGCGTACGGCCGCGTTTGGCCGCCGCCGGATGGGCCAGCACGGCCACTCCGCCGGCCGCCTTGACCAGGCGTATCGCGGTGAAGGGGTCGAGTTCGTGCTTGGCGACCCAGGCCCGGCCGCCATCGGCGATCCACTCGGCGGTGAAGGCGTCCGAGACGGTCGGTACGACGCCCAGCTCGACCATCGCGGCGGCGATGTGCGGGCGGCCGACGGAGCCGTCACCGGCGATCCGGGCGACCTGCTCCCAGGTCACCGGGGCGCCCAGTTCGCGGAGGGCGGCCACGATGGCACGGGCGCGCGGCACCCGGTCGTCGCGGAGCAGCTCGCGCCGGGCCAGCAGCTCGGGTTCGGCCGGGTCGAAGAGGTAGGCGAGGAGATGGAGGCCGATGCCGTCGACGGCGCAGGAGAGTTCGGCTCCGGTGACCAGCGTCAGCGGGCGGTCCAGGCCGTCGAGGGCGGCGATCGCCGCGGCATGGCCGCGGGTGGTGTCGTGGTCGGTCAGGGCGACCACGTCGAGTCCGGCCGCGGCCGCGTTGCGGACCAGTTCGGCGGGGGTGTCCGTACCGTCCGACGCCGTGGAGTGGGTGTGCAGGTCGATGCGCACGCGGACTCCGGGGGACGGGCGGACAGGGGCGCTCCAGTGTATCGGGCAGCCTCCCCGGGACCGTCCGCCCCGGACGTCGCTCCGGTCACACCCACGGCCCGCCGGGACCGGGCCCGGTGGGGATCCCCCACGGCCTCCGGGCGTACGGGCGTACGGGGAGGTCCGCGCCGCGGCCCCCGGGGACCCGGCGGCACGGGCAGCGGGCGCGGGCACCACGCACCGGCACCGGCACCGGCACCGGGCAGACGGCAGACGGCAGACGGCAGACGGCAGACGGCAGACGGCAGACGGCAGAACGGAACGGCGGCCGGGCGGCGCGGTTACGACAGCAGCCGGGGCGACAGCGCTCCGCAGGGCACGAGTTCGACCTCCGCGCCCGCGTCCCGCAGATCGGTCAGTACCAGCTCGTCGTACATCAGCAGCCCGGACTGTCCGGGCCAGACGATCGCCCAGAGCCAGAGCCCGCGTGCCTCACCCGCGAAGACCGCCCGGTCGTCCGGAGCGGCCAGCAGATGCCAGAGCGGGGTGGGGCGCCCGGCGGCCAGTATCTTCGCCTGCGGGGCGCGGTCGGTCCTGATGTGCGGGCCGGGGTCGGGGCCGTCGATCCCCGCGTAGCGGGCGCCGAGCCCGACACCCAGCTCCTCCGCGATCAGCAGCAGTTCACCGACCCCGCCGACCGGCCCCGGTCCGGTGCAGGCGACCGCGGTGGCCCGCCCCCCGCTGCGGTCGTCGCCCGCATAGGCGACCCCGCTGAACAGCCAGCCGACGGGCAGCGGCCAGGGCATCCAGACCGGCACCCGGGCGCGGTGCACCGCGACGCCGAGGGCTTCGACACTGGGCGGGATCACCGGTTGCAGTGGGTGCACGGCGCCGTGCACATCGCACTGCCAGGAGTCGGCAAAGAGACCGGGCGCCCTGACCCGGCCACCGCACTTCGGGCAACTGGGTTCGCCCCTCATAGGGCCCAACGGTCCTACCCGGCGATCGCCGCGTCAAGGACGATCACTCTTTCCGGCGTGTGCGCTTGCGGACCGTGGGCGGCGGGTGTAGCCGGGGCCCGCGCGGTACGGGTCGGGACCGCGGGGACGCCGCCCTGGGCGGCCGGTCAGTCGTCGAGGCGTACCGGGGCGCGCCGGGGATCCCGCAGGTCCGTCCCGTACCGCAGCCAGCGTTCCTGGAGCGCACCGGCGCCGTGGACCCGTTTCCAGGCCGCCTCGTTCGGGGTCATCGGCAGCAGCGGGAGGAAGCGGACCGGGTCGAGCGGCGGGCCCGGGTCGAGGTCCGCCACCAGTCCGCCGGGCTCACCGACCAGGACGGAGGAGAACGGGGCGCCGGGCCAGAGCGGCCCGCCGAGGTCGAGGGAGGCTCCCGGGGCCACCACGACCCCTTCCACCTGCGGGGACGCCGCGAGTACGGCCAGTGCCCGGAGGACCTTGTCGGTGTCGGCGAGTCCGGCCCGCACGGTCAGCAGCAGTTCCGCCCGCGGCCCCTTCACCGGATCGGCGACGCTCGCCGTGGGGTCGGTCATCGGCTGCGCCGACATTCCGACCGTGGCGTAGCGCACCAGCGCGCCCGGAGCCGTACCGGCGGCTCCGGCCGCACCCGGAGCCTCCGGGCCGTCCCCGGCCGCCGGGTCCCCGGGGGCCGCGGCGCGGAACCGCAGCACCTCGACCCGGTCCGTCCCCAGGAACGTCACCGCGGCCCGGGCGTCCGGTTCTCCGAGGGCGTCGCGCAAACGGGCTTCGACCAGAGCGAGAACATCAGCCATGCGGGGAGCATAAAACGCGTGCGGAACGGGCAATGACACCTGTTGACCGTCGGTCGGCTGATAGTGTTGGCGGCTGGTCGGGACATCAGCAGACCGGTGCGTCACACGCGCCGCATCCGCGGTCCCGCCGACGATCTGATCCCCCTTCACCGGGGGTACGACTGTCCCTCACGGGGGACCGGCCGGAGGAGGTGGGATCCACGGTGGATCGAAGTCGACCGTGTAGTACCAGCCGCTCTTCCGTACGGCCCCGTCACGGCGCCGCGTTCGCGACCGCGCCCACCCGGTGATCCACCCCCGCCCCGGCTCGTCCGGCCGGCGGGACCCGCGAAATCCCTCCCGTATCTCCTGATACGGCGGATCCGCGGACACCGGAGGTGTCTTCGCACCACGGAAGAGCACCGCTTCCCGCTCGCATCCCGGGCAGCGGTACGCCGGTCCGTCCGGCTCCGGCCTCCGCGCCGGGTCCGGTGCCTCCGGCGGTTCGGTACTCGACGGTCAGACCCTGCTTGCTGCGAAGCCCTTCCGTCTGTTGCGAACTGTCTGTTGCGAACGCCGTCACCGTGCCGAACCGCGGTGCCGCCCGCTTTGCGGACGTGAGCCCACGTCCCCATTCCGGGCTGTGCCTCCCCGGCGCCGGCGGCTCTCCGTGATTGGAGTCAGCCATGTCGATGATCCGTGACCTGCGCGCCGCCGTCCGCCCCTCCCGGCGGCGCACCGGCGGTACCGACTACCCCTCGGCCTACCCGGCCGGATACGACAACCCCCGTGACCCCTCCGCCTCCAGCGCCGTCGTCGACTGCGCCGTCTACCGCGACGGCAGCCGGCTGGCCGGCGACAGCGGCCTCACCCCGCGCGAGGCGATGCTCCGCGTCCGCGAGGGCGGCGGATTCGCGTGGATCGGGCTGCACGAGCCGACGGAGGAGGAGTTCGCCGGGATCGCGGCCGAGTTCGGCCTCCACCCGCTCGCCGTCGAGGACGCCGTCCACGCCCATCAGCGGCCCAAGCTGGAGCGGTACGACGACACCCTGTTCACCGTCTTCAAGACCGTGCACTACGTGGAGCATGCCGAGCTGACCGCGACCAGCGACGTCGTCGAGACCGGCGAGGTGATGTGCTTCACCGGCCGGGACTTCGTCATCACGGTCCGGCACGGCGGCCGGGGGTCGCTGCGCGCCCTGCGGCAGGGCCTCCAGAAGGACACCGAGCTGCTGTCCAAGGGGCCTTCCGCGGTACTGCACGCCCTCGCCGACCATGTGGTGGACGGCTATATCGCGGTCGCCGACGCGATGCAGGACGATATCGACGAGGTCGAGATCGAGGTCTTCTCGGCGCCGTCCAAGGGCAGCAGTGCCCGGGGCACCGACGCGGGCCGGATCTACCAGCTGAAGCGCGAGGTGCTGGAGTTCAAGCGGGCGGTGACCCCGCTGCTGCGGCCCATGCAGCTGCTGAGCGAGCGGCCGATGCGGCTGATCGACCCCGATATCCAGAAGTACTTCCGGGACGTCGCCGACCACCTCGCCCGGGTCCAGGAAGAGGTCCTCGGCTTCGACGAGCTGCTGAACTCCATCCTCCAGGCCAATCTGGCGCAGGCGACCGTGGCCCAGAACGAGGACATGCGCAAGATCACCTCCTGGGCGGCGATCATCGCGGTGCCGACGGCGGTGTGCGGGGTGTACGGGATGAACTTCGACTACATGCCGGAGCTGCGCTGGCAGTACGGCTATCCGATGGTGCTGACCGCCATCGGCGTCATCTGTTTCACCATCCACCGCACCCTCAAGCGCAACGGCTGGCTCTGACCGCCGGTCTCCCGGGCGGCCGGGGGCGCCGGACCGGCGTCCGCGGCGGACACTCGGGCGGCACCCCGGCCGCCGGCCCCGCCCGCCCCGGCCCGCCGGCCGGGGTGCCGCCCGCCGGTAGGCTGCGGTCATGACAGACGCCCAGTCCGCCGCGGCCCAGGCCCGGGCAGCGGCCCCCTCCCCCGGCACCGCAGCGGACACCCCGGCGGCCCCGGACCCGGACGCGGACTTCCCGCTCGCCCTGGTCGAGGAGGCCACGAAGAAGTCCGGGCTGATCTGGGTCCGCGGCACCGGCGGCGCCCCCGAGCGGGCGCTGTGGCACATCTGGCACGAGGGCGCGGCGTTCGTCGTGGGCGACGGGCCCGGTGAGCAGCCGCTGCCCGGTCTCACCGCGGGCGGCTCGGCGGACATCACCGTACGCAGCAAGGACAAAGGCGGCCGCCTGGTGTCCTGGCGGGCCTCGGTGACCGAGCCGGCGCCCCGCTCGGAGGAGTGGGAATCGGCGGTGGCCGAGCTGAAGTCCAAGCGGCTGAACGCGGCCGACACCGAGGGGCTGCCCGAGCTGTGGGCGGAGTCCTGCCGGGTGCTGCGGCTGGCCCCGGTCTCGGTGGCGGGGGAGCTGCCCGACGGTTCGCTGGCCGTACCGCCCCCGGGCAGCCCGGCGACCACCCGGCGCCCGATTCCGGCGGCCCTGCCCCGGCTGCTGCTGCGCCGCCGCCGCAAGAACTGAGCGGCCCGGCGGCTCCCCCACCGGGGCAGCGCCCGGGCGCCCGGCCGTCAGCCGCCGGGGCGGAGTCCGGGCGTCAGCCGCCGCTCTCGCCCTTGCCCTCCGTCGAAGCGCCCTCGCCGCCCGTACCGCCTTCGCCCTTCCCGCCGGACGAGCCGCCCTTGCCGCCGCCCCGGCCCAGGTCCTTGCCGTAGTCGAGAACCGCGCCCCGGGCGGGCGGCGCCAGCGGGAAGTCGACGTCCCACTCCGCGAGCGTCAGTACCCCCGCGCCGCCCGCGCGGGCGAACTGGACCGGATAGGGCGTCCCCTCCAGGGAGACGTCCAGGACACCGCCCTTGCCCTCCTCCGTGGTGACCTCGACGGCACGGACGTTGCCGATCTTCGTACGGTCGCCCTTGCTCAGCTCGCCCTCCATGACGAGGAAGGCGTCGAGCAGCCCGTCCTTCTCCGTGAAACCGCGGAACTGCTCGTACGCCGGATCGCCCTGCGGCACCCGGACGTACTTGCCGCCGAGCTTCCCGGCCGCCTCCGCGTCCGTCTCCGACGGTTCCGAGCCGTCACCGGCGCCCCGGCCGCTCCAGAAGCCCGCGTCGGCCTTGAGATAGAGGTCGTCGCCGATCCTCAGCAGTTCGAAGGTGTGGTCGTCGGTGGTGACCGAACCGCTGCCGCCGCCGTCCTTGAGCCTCATGTTCAGCTTGTAGGTGCCGCCCTTGCTGACCAGCGTGCCGGAGAGGCGTACCGCCTTCGCCCCGTCCGCGGCCGCCCGCGCCCGGGTCTCGATCTCCGCGGCCGGGAGCTTCCCCACTCCGTTGGTGCCCTTGTCGGGGTCCTCCTCCGCCGCGCAGGAGACGAGCCCGGTGACGAGCCCCGCGCTCAGCACCAGGGCGGCGATGGCCCGCCGGGAACGGGCTCCGGAGCGGGGCCGGGACGGGGTCCCGGGCCGGTCCGCGGGAGTCCGGGAGACGGAGGGGAGAAGAGTCACCTGCGCACTGCCTCTCAACGGCTTCTGATGGGGTGGCAGTGCGCAGCGTACCGGTGCTGTGCAACGATCCCGTGCCGCCCCCGGGCCGGGGGCTTCCGGTCCCGGCCGGAGGTCGTCCGGGCGGTGCGCCGGGGCGGGCCGGCGGCCCGGGGCGGCGGTCCGCCGCGGGCCCGTGCCACCGCCATACGGACGCCGATCCCCGGCGGCGACATTCGGTACGGGCTAGCCTGAAACCCCCGAACGCCAGCGTTCACCGTGGAACCGGACGAAAGAGCAGCATGGCCGGAAGCACCTCCCGCGTCTTCGTCTCCCATCTCGCCGGTGTCCCCGTCTTCGACCCGAACGGCGACCAGGTCGGCCGGGTGCGGGATCTGGTGGCCATGCTCCGCGTCGGCCACCGGCCGCCGCGGCTGCTCGGGATGGTCGTGGAGGTGCTGACCCGGCGGCGGATCTTCCTGCCGATGACCCGGGTGACCGGTATCGAGTCCGGCCAGGTCATCACCACCGGAGTACTGGACGTCCGCCGCTTCGAACAGCGGCCCACCGAGCGGCTGGTGCTGGGCGAGCTGCTGGACCGGCGGGTGAAGCTGGTCGGCGGCGGGGGCGCCGGGGCGGACGAGGAGGTGACCGTGCTGGACGTGTCGGTACGGCGGCTGCCGGCCCGCCGCGACTGGGAGATCGACCGGGTCTTCGTCCGGCGGGGCAAGGGCGGGGCGCTGCGCCGCAAGGGCGAGACGCTGACCGTGGAGTGGTCGGCGGTCACCGGCTTCTCGCTGGAGGAGGAGGCCCAGGGCGCGGAGAGCCTGGTCGCCACCTTCGAACGGCTCCGCCCGGCGGACCTGGCCAATGTGATGCACCATCTGTCGCCCAAACGGCGGGCGGAGGTCGCGGCGGCCCTCGACGACGACCGGCTGGCGGACGTCCTGGAGGAGCTGCCCGACGACGACCAGGTGGAGATCCTCGGCAAGCTCCACCAGGAGCGGGCCGCCGATGTCCTGGAGGCGATGGACCCCGACGACGCCGCCGACCTGCTCTCCGAGCTGCCGGAGGAGGACCAGGAGCGGCTGCTGACCCTGATGCGGCCGGACGACGCGGCCGATGTGCGGCGGCTGCTGTCGTACGAGGAGCGGACGGCGGGCGGTCTGATGACGACCGAGCCGATCGTGCTCCGGCCCGACGCGACGGTCGCGGACGCGCTGGCCCGGGTGCGGCAGGAGGACCTGCCCCCGGCGCTGGCGGCGCAGGTGTACGTCTGCCGGCCGCCCGACGAGACGCCGACCGGCCGCTATCTGGGTACGGCGCACTTCCAGCGGCTGCTGCGGGAGCCCCCGTACACGCTGGTCGCCTCGGTGGTGGACAGCGATCTGCCGCCGCTGGCCCCGGACACCCCGCTGCCCGCGGTGGCCGGCTTCCTCGCCGCGTACAACCTGGTGGCCGTGCCGGTGGTGGACGAGGGCGGGTCGCTGCTGGGCGCGGTGACCGTGGACGACGTCCTCGACCATCTGCTGCCGGAGGACTGGCGGGAGACCGAGTTCGAGGAGTCCGCGTTCCACGGGACCGCGGTCGCCGACGGCCCGGCCGCCGGGAGCACGGTCGCCGGTAGCGGGGCGGCGGGGGCGGACGGCGCCCCGGGGCGGGCGGCGCGGTGAGCGGCGACTGGGGCCCGCCCGCGGACCGGGGCGAGCCGAAGGAGCGGCCGGCCCGCCCCCGGGTGCGGCTGGACATGCCGCAGGTGCCGAAGCTGACGATCCTGCCGGAGTACGACCCCGAGGCGTTCGGGCGGCTGTCGGAGCGGATCGCCCGCTTCCTGGGCACGGGCCGGTTCATCGTCTGGATGACCGCCGTCATCATCCTCTGGGTGCTGTGGAACATCTGGGCCCCGCGGGAGCTGCGGTTCGACCCGTATCCGTTCATCTTCCTCACCCTGATGCTCTCGCTCCAGGCGTCCTACGCGGCGCCGCTGATCCTGCTGGCGCAGAACCGGCAGGACCAGCGCGACCGGGTCACCCATGAGCAGGACCGGGAGCAGAACGAGCGGACCATCGCGGACACCGAGTATCTGGCCCGGGAGATCGCGGCCCTCCGGATGGGCCTGGGCGAGGTCGCCACCCGGGACTGGATCCGTTCGGAGCTCCAGGACCTGCTCAGGGACCTGGGCACGGGTGACGGGCAGCGGCCGGGGCAGTCCGAGCGGGCGGTCCGGCCGGCGCAGCGGGCGCGTCCCGGGGTATTCCCGGAGGCGGGCCCGCCGGGGCGTGACGAAGGCGACCGCTGACGGGCTTTCCCGCGCCGGAGGGCCGCGCCGTACCATCTCCGTATGGCTACGGAAGACGCGGTGCTCGCGGCACTGGCGACGGTGAACGACCCCGAGATCAACCGCCCGATCACCGATCTCGGCATGGTGAAATCGGTGGAGATCGCAGCGGACGGAACGGTCGCCGTCACGGTCTGGCTGACCGTCTCCGGCTGCCCGATGCGCGAGACGATCACCAGGAACGTCACGGACGCGGTCGCCCGGGTCGAGGGGGTCACCGGGGTCGACGTCTCGCTGGACGTGATGGGCGACGAGCAGCGGCGGGAGCTGGCCGCCGCGCTGCGCGGCGGGACCGCCGAGCGCGAGGTGCCCTTCGCCAAGCCGGGCTCGCTGACCCGGGTGTACGCGGTCGCGTCCGGCAAGGGCGGGGTCGGGAAGTCGTCGGTCACGGTCAATCTGGCGGCGGCGATGGCCGCGGACGGGCTGAAGGTCGGTGTCGTCGACGCGGACATCTACGGGCACTCGGTGCCCCGGATGCTGGGCGCGGACGGCCGTCCCACCCAGGTCGAGAACATGATCATGCCGCCGTCCGCGAACGGGGTGAAGGTGATCTCCATCGGCATGTTCACCCCGGGCAACGCGCCCGTGGTGTGGCGGGGGCCGATGCTGCACCGGGCGCTCCAGCAGTTCCTCGCCGATGTGTACTGGGGCGATCTGGACGTGCTGCTGCTGGACCTGCCGCCGGGTACCGGCGATATCGCGATCTCGGTGGCGCAGCTGGTGCCGAACGCGGAGATCCTGGTGGTCACCACCCCTCAGCAGGCGGCGGCGGAGGTCGCGGAGCGGGCCGGGTCCATCGCGGTGCAGACCCATCAGAAGATCGTCGGTGTGGTCGAGAACATGGCCGGGCTGCCGTGTCCGCACTGCGACGAGATGGTGGACGTCTTCGGCACCGGCGGCGGCCAGAAGGTCGCCGAGGGGCTGTCGCAGACCACCGGGACGACGGTGCCGGTGCTGGGCTCCATTCCGATCGACGTACGGCTGCGCGAGGGCGGCGACGAGGGCCGGCCGGTGGTTCTCTCCGCCCCGGAGTCCCCGGCGGGTTCGGCGCTGCGGGCGATCGCGGGCAAGCTGGGCGGGCGGCAGCGGGGGCTGGCCGGGCTGAGCCTCGGCATCACCCCCCGGAACAAGTTCTGAACAAGTTCTGAGCATGCTCTGACGGTCCCGGCCGGGGCTCCGCCCGCCGCCCGGCCTGCCGGGGGCCCGGGAAGCCCCGGCCGCCCGGGGTCCCGGCCGCCCGAGGTCCCGGGCGCACCGGAAGCTCCGGGCGCGGGCGCTCCGGGGTCCGGGCTCCGGGCTCCGGGCTCCGGGGTCAGGCGTAGGGGCCGAGGTCGCGGACGACCGAGAAGCCGAGGCCGTACGCGCTCATCCCCCGCCCGTACGCCCCCAGATGCACCCCGCCGCCGGTGGAGCCGGCCAGGATCCACCCGAAGTCGTTCTCGCGGTAGTGGAACGGGGTGGGCTCGCCGTCGACCGGCAGCGAGAGCACCGACCAGACCGGACCGTCGAGGTCGTCGGCGAGTTCGAAGGCCGTCTCGGTCTGCTGGGCGAGCCAGTCGTCCCGCAGCGAATGGTCCAGCTGCGGCGGCCAGGTGCGGGCCAGCAGACCGGAGCCCGCCAGCCAGGCCGCCGAGGAGACCGAGGTCTCGTCGAGCACTCCCGTACCGTCGCCGCTGCGGCGCACCGGGCTGGCGGCGACCGTGACGACCACGGCGAAGCGCTCCCTGATCTCGTCCGCCGCGGTGGTGGACGACCTTATCGACGGGGTGTCGCCGTGGCCCAGCGAACCGTGCTGCACGATGCCGTCCGCGGCGGCGCCGACCTGCATCAGCCAGCGGGCCCCGGTGAACGCCTCGTCGAGGCCGTACCAGGGGAAGGGCGCCCGGCCGTAGTCGTCGAGCGTCCGGTCGGCCTGAAGCTGCCGCCGCCCGGGCGCGGTCCGGTCCGCCTCTGGGCTCGTCGTCTCCATCGGGCCGCCTCCTCGGTGTCCGAAGTCCGGAGCGGACCCGCCCCCCTCGGGCGTCCTCGCGTCCTGACAGATGGAGAGAATAACCATCCTGCCCGTGCGCACCGGGATTGACCGGCGCCCGCGGGGCGGGAAGGACCCGACTGCCGACCCCCTTCCGAGGGGCCTGCGGCCGCCTGGCCCAATGGGCGGGCCGGAGCCCGGAGGCATCGGGGAGTCCTCCGCAGGGGCCGGTCCCGGCGGGTCGCCGGGATGCCCGGGGCCGGGCCGTGCGCGGCGTACGCGCCCCGGTGCGCCGTGCGCTCTCCGCCGTCCGGGCCGGCGGGGCGGAGGGGACGGAGTGGGAACGCCCTGGGGCCCGGAGCGCTCAGCGGCGCCCCGGGCCCCGGGGGAAAACGACTGCTCCGGCGGGGTCGGGCGCCGGCTGCTTGTTCTTGGGTCAGGTCAGATCAGATCGGGTCAGATCGGACCGGGTCAGGTCGCGTCGGCGTCGTACGGCGGACGCTCCTCGCGCGCGGGCTCGCGCTTCTTCAGCAGATCCGGGGTCCCCGCGGCGGCGGCGGGCGCGGAGCCGCTCGTCACCGGCTCGGCGTCCCGGGCGCCGGGGACGGCCGCGGCCGCCGGCTCGGTTCCGTTGACCGTGTCGGCGATATCGCCGAGGTCCTTGCGGAAGTCGAAGGACTCGCCCAGTTCCTTCAGATCGCGCAGCTCGTCGTTCTGGTCCAGCTGCTTGCGCAGGAACGTCTTCGGGTTGAGGTCCTCGAACTCGAAGTCCTTGAAGTCCGGCCCCAGCTCCTCGCGGATGTCCTCCTTGGCGCTGTCGGAGAACTGGCGGATCTTCCGGATCGTGCGCGACACGTCCTGGATGACCTTGGGCAGCTTGTCGGGGCCGAAGATCAGTACGGCGAGCACGACGAGAGCCACCAGCTCCAGTACGCCTATGTCACTGAACACCCTGACACTCCTCGTGTTCTCCGTGGTCCGCCGGTCCGCTGGGTACGGGGTCCGATCCACCGTACCCGGCCGAAGTTCCGCGCGTCACGTGCCGGTAAGGGGCGATCCGCGCCGAACCGTCCCGTCCATCCGCCGTTCACCCGGGGGTCCCCGGGCCGCTCAGTCGTCCGTGGACGAGCCGAGGACGAGCTTCTTCGTCATGGTCCGGCCGTCGCGCACAACGGTCAGCTCCAGTTCGTCGCCCGGCCGGTGGGCGCGGATCTTCACGATCAGCTCCTCCCCGCCGTTCACCTTCTGGCCGTCGACCTTGGTGATCACATCGCCGGGCCGGATACCGGCCTTGGCGCTGGGGCCGCCGGGGACGACGCCCGGGGTGCCGTCGCTGTTCTTCACGCTGACCTGGGCGCCTTCGCCGGTGTGGCGCATATTGAGGCTGACGCCGATCACGGGGTGAGTGGCCTTGCCGGTGTTGATCAGCTCCTCGGCGACCCGCTTGCCCTGGTTCACCGGGATGGCGAAGCCCAGGCCGATGGAGCCGGACTGGCCGCCCTCGGGGCCGCTGCCGCCGTCGGCGGCGCGGATGGCGCTGTTGATGCCGATGACCCGGGCCTGGGAGTCCATCAGCGGCCCGCCCGAGTTGCCGGGGTTGATCGGGGCGTCGGTCTGGAGGGCGTCGACATAGCTGACGTCGGTGCCGTCGCCCTTCTCGCCGCCGGCCGTGATGGGGCGCTCCTTGGCGCTGATGATGCCGGAGGTGACGGTGTTCTGGAGGTCGAAGGGGGCGCCGATGGCGACGACGGGGTCGCCGACCCGGACGTTGTCCGAGTTGCCGAGGGGCAGGGGGGTCAGTCCGGAGACCCCGGTCACCTTGACCACGGCCAGGTCGTAGCCGCTGTCCTTGCCGACGAGCGTGGCGGCGGCCGTCTCGCCGCTGCTGAAGGTGACGGAGATCGGTCCCGAGGTGCCCGCCGGGTCGACGACGTGGTTGTTGGTCAGGATGTGGCCCTGCTTGTCGAGGACGAAGCCGGTGCCGGTGCCCTGTTCCCCGCCGCCTCCGACATGGAGGGTGACCACACCCGGCAGGGCGCGGGAGGCGATCCCGGCGACGCTGTCGGGAGCGCGGTCGCGGTTCTCCTTGGGGGCCTGGTCCAGTTCGATCCGGTCGGTGCCGAAGCCGCCGTTCCGCTCGGTGTAGGAGCCGATGCCGCCGCCGATGACACCGGAGACCAGGGCGAGCAGTACGGCTCCGGCGACCAGGGGGCCCTTGCTGCTGCTGCGGCGCGGGCCGGGCAGGTCCGCGTAGGTCAGGGGGGCGGTGGGGGACCCACCGGAACCGCCGGAGCCGCCGGGGGCGCCCCAGGGGTCGTACTGGAGCCAGTGCGCGCCCGTGGCGGGCGGAGCCGGGGGCCCGGCGTCGGCGGGCCCGCCCGGGGCGGCCGGAGCGTGTCCGGGAGCCGGGTACGGGGGTACGCCCCCGGCCGCGGCGGGCGGCGGGACGGGGTGGGCCCCGGTGGATCCCGGCGCTCCGGAGGGCGGCACCGGGTGGGCCCCGGTGGCCGCGGAGGCGGCGGGCGGTGCGACCGGGTGGCCTCCGGTGGTCGCGGGCCCGGCGGGCGGCGGGACCGGGTGGGCTCCCGTGGAGCCGGGCGCTCCCGAGGCCCCGGGCGGGGGGCTCGCGGGGGTGCCGTGCGGCGGGTAGGGCGGCGGGACGGCGGTGCCGTGCGCGGGGGTCGGCACGGGGCGCTGGACGGGCGGGGCGGGCGCCCACGGCCCGGGGCCGCCGTACGGCGGGGTGCTGTACTCGTCGGGCTCGTGCAGTGGCCGGGGCCCTCCGGTACCGGGTGCGGGGACGGGGGGCCCCGCGGGCGGCTGCGCCTCGGCCGCGCCGGGACCGCTGTCGGCCGGTGCGGCGGACGCCGCATCGGCACGGCGCCGGGCACCGGCCCGGTTCCACCATGCCGCCCTCGGTGCGGTGTGCTTCCCGTCGTCCATGCTCTCCCCGCAGACTGCCGGCCTGGGCGGCGCCCCGGCGGGGCACCCCCCGGAGATTCAACCAGGTTTGCGAATCACCCGGCAGAAGCCCCGGATCACCGGACAACCCGGTGGCCGGAAGGCCGGGCCCGGAGTCCGCCGGTGCCCCGGGATCGCCGGAGACCGGGGCCACACCGGACTCCGGGAAACTCTCCGGCTGCACCGAGTCCTCCGCCCGGGTCGCCAAGGTCCGCCGGGACCTGCTGCGCTTCCTCGTCGAAGCCGCCGACCGCGGGCCCGGTACCGGCCGGCAGGCAGCGGCCGCCAGGAAAACATCGGCCGGCAGGCAGCGAGGCACCGGATGCTGCGGGTCAGGATGCCGCAGGGCGGAGCCGGGTCGGCAAGCGCCGGACCGACCGGCCCGGGAGCAGCACCCCCGGGGGGTCAGCGGGCGTCGCGCATCAGCGGGCGTCGGCCACCCGGCCCGGCGAGACCGGCAGCCGGTGCCCGGGCGCGGGTGAAGCCGCCGCCGCGGAGGCGGCGGGGGCGGGCGAGGAGACCGGCGGCAGGAAACCGTGCGGGGCGCCCAGATGGAAGGCGTACCCCATGGGGCGTATCAGCGGCTCCTTGAAGGCCGGGAAGCCCGGGAAAGCGGCGTTCAGTGCGGCCGGCGCGGGCAGGGAGGCGAGGTTCAGCGGCACCTCGGGCTCTCCCGGCACGGCCCGGCCGGCGGTGCGCTCCTCGGAGCGCGTCGGCCCGTGACCGCTGTTTCTGCGGCGCTCGTAGTCCGCGGCGCGGTTCACCGCCGCGGAGGCGCCGGATCCGGTCGAGGCGCCGGTGGCGCTGCCCGCTCCGGTGTTCACCGCGGCGGTACCGCCCGCGCCGGAGCCGCCGGAGCGCGCCCCCGCCTGCGAGGACCCGTCCACCGGCATGGAGCCGCCGAGGGCGATCGCGGCGAAGGAGACCGCGCTGGCGGCGGCGAAGGCGAAGCGGCGGCCGCGCCAGGGCGAACGATCGCCCTCCGGACGGCCGACTTCGAGCACCCCGAAGCCGCGGGGGCCGGCGCCGAGCGGTGCCGGGCCGCGCCCGGCGCCATGGCCGCCGGGGAGATATCCGAAGGGCACCGGCCGCCGGCCGCCGGCCGGTACGGGCGCGGTGAAGACGGAGCCGGAGCCCGGGCCTCCGCCGAACGGGCCCGCACCCGGGCCGTCCCCGTCGGAGCCCAGCGGACCGGGGCCCGCGGGCAGTCCCTGGAGCCGGGCGAGCAGCCCCGCGGACGGCGGCGGCGGCGCGCTCCGGGCGAAGACGTCCTTCAGCATGCGCTGGGCGTCGGCCTCCGCCTTGCAGCGGGGGCAGGTCGCCAGATGGGCCAGCACCCGGTCCCGGGCGTCATGGGTCAGCTCACCGTCGACCAGCGCGGCGAGCCGGTCCCCGAGGTGGTGCTCGGCCGGGGACTGGACGGACCGGGAGGTCCGGGGGATGGGGGTTGATCCGCTCACGCCGGTCCGCCCTCCCCCACGAGCCCCACTGCCCCCGCGAGCGCGCGCTGCTGATCGGCACGGGCCTCCGGCGAACGGTGCTTCAGTGCCTTGCGCAGATGCGAGCGGCCGCGGTGGATCCGGCTGCGGACGGTGCCGAGCTTCACGCCGAGGGTGGCGGCGATCTCCTCGTACGACAGGCCCTCGATGTCACAGAGGACGACCGCGGCCCGGAACTCGGGCGCGAGGGTGTCCAGCGCCTGCTGCACATCGGCGTCGAAGTGGCTGTCGTTGAACACCTGCTGCGGCGACGGCTCACGGCTGGCCAGCCGCTCGGCCGCGTCATCGCCCAGCGAGTCGAAACGGATGCGCTGCTTCCGGCGGACCATGTCCAGGAAGAGATTGGTGGTGATGCGGTGGAGCCAGCCCTCGAACGTCCCCGGCGTGTAGGTGGAGAGGGAGCGGAAGACCCGGACGAAGACTTCCTGGGTCAGGTCCTCGGCATCGTGCTGATTGCCGGTGAGGCGGTAGGCGAGGCGATAGACACGGCCGCTGTGCGTGCTGACGATCTCCTCCCACGAGGGGGGCGTCCACGCCTGCGATTCCGCGTCCGGGGCGAAGGTCGCGGTGGCGGTTGCGGTCGTGGCTGCGGTGGAACGGTCAGCAATGTCGGTCACGGATTTCGGCTCACCCGGTGACCTGGCGAGAAAGCGCCGCAGCGCTCCCCGACGATCCGCGGGTGCAGCCGCACCTCCCCTGTCGGCTCTGGTGGTGTCCAGCGGAGCCCCTACCATAGCCACCTCGCCCGTTAGCTCCGGATAAGAATCTTTACGCGAATTTGGATAGCGCCCTCGCGCTTGGCCCCGATCCATGTGCTCCCCCGTCCGCCGGGCCGAATGCCGCCGCGCTCCCGGCGTAATCCCGCGCCCCGTGTTATCACCGGCGTCCCGGTATCCCGGTCTCCGTTGCCGCTTCTTCCGCCTCTTCTTGTGTCCTCCCGCTCAACGAACGGTCCCAT
This sequence comes from Streptomyces sp. NPDC003691, assembly GCF_053981115.1. Classification (NCBI taxonomy): domain Bacteria; kingdom Bacillati; phylum Actinomycetota; class Actinomycetes; order Kitasatosporales; family Streptomycetaceae; genus Streptomyces; species Streptomyces sp. NPDC003691. Next base: position 107,965 of record NZ_JBSFNQ010000014.1, read on the forward strand.
CTGCGGGTTCCCGGCTCCAGCGGATACAGTCAACGTCGCGTTCAACTACGGGGACAGGAGAGGCCCATTACCGCCAACCGGCAGACGAGCTGGGCATTCGCCGATGCCTTCGTCGCCGAGGACGACGCGCTGCGCAGGGCCCGCGACCGGGCCCGGGAGTCGGGCGTGCCCTCGGTGTCACCGGGTACCGGTGCCGCGCTGCGCCTGCTGGCCGCCACCGCGGACGCCAAGGCCGTGGCGGAGATCGGGACCGGGACCGGCGTCTCCGGTATCTATCTGCTGCTCGGCATGCGGCCCGACGGTGTGCTCACCACCGTGGACCCGGAGCCGGAACGGCAGCAGTTCGCCAAGCTGGCCTTCCGGGAGGCGGGCTTCGCCGGGAACCGCGCGCGCTTCATACCCGGGCGCGCCCTCGATGTGCTGCCCCGGCTCGCGGACGGCGGCTACGACCTCGTCTTCTGCGACGGCGACCGCCTGGAGTACCTCGACTATCTCGCCGAATCGTTGCGCCTGCTGCGGCCCGGGGGCCTGGTCTGCTTCGAAGGCGTCTTCGCCCGCGGCCGTACGGTCGATGCCGCGGCCCAGCCGGCCGAGGTGCTGCGGCTGCGGGAGCTGCTGCGCACGGTCCGGGAGAGCCAGGAGCTGCTGCCGTCGCTGGTGCCCGTGGGGGACGGTCTGCTCTGCGCGGTCCGCCGCGGCTGAGGGCGGCCCGCCAGGCGCCGCCGGGGCCCGGGCGGCGGCCGCCGGTACCGGACCCGCCCCGCCCCGCCCCGCCGTACGCGCCGTATACGGGCCGGCGGTAACGGGTAACCGAATCCCGCACGGAACACCGGCCCGGAACGGACCCGGCCGGAACGCTCACCTCCGAAGGACCCCGGAACGGCCCCGGAAGAACCTCCCCGGCCCGGACCCGGGAACGGCTCCGGAAGAACGGCCCCGCCCGGAATGAATACGGAAACGGAAACCCGGGGCGGCCGGAATGCCGAATCCCCGCTGCCGGAGACCGCCGGACACGATGCCCGAACGACACCGCCCCGGCACGAAACCGTGCCGGGGCGGTGCTCTGGGTCCTGAACGACCGGATACGTCAGCCGACGACCTGCTTCAGGGCGTCGCCGAGCGCCTCGGCCTCGTCCGGAGTCAGCTCGACGACGAGCCGACCGCCGCCTTCGAGGGGAACGCGCATGACGATGCCCCGCCCCTCCTTGGTCACCTCGAGCGGGCCGTCACCCGTCCGCGGCTTCATGGCCGCCATGCTCGTTCCCCTTCCTGAAACCAGCTCATCGTCTACCGACCGGCTCCCCCGCGGGCGCCCGTCACGGCATCGAACACATTGCTTCCAGGTCATTATCCCGCATGGCGGGACCCGATGACCAACATCGGTCGGCATCGCTTGGGCAACGCACATTCTCAAAACCACCCAATTCGGCGATCGGCCGGGCCGTCTTCTCCGGGATTCCGCGGGATTCACCGGGGTTTCACCGTGCCGCCGGTTGTTGCCGAAGTTGCCGAGGTTCGCCGGGAGCCCACCGGGCCCGCCGGGGTTTCTCCCGGGCCCGCCCGGCCGCCCGGCCCTTCGCCCGCGCATCCCGGCGCCCGGGGCCCGGGCTCTCCCGGGCCCGGGGACAGCCCCGGGCGCGGCCGGGAGCCCCGGGGGCCGTCCCTCCGGTGATTTTCTTTGAGACAGGTCACAGCCCACGGCCCTGTTCGCCGCGTTCTCCGCCATGCTGAGCTGGGCGGCACCGGCCCGGGACCGGGAAACCGGATACCGGATACCGGATACCAGACGACAACCCGGCAGGCCCCCACAGGACCCGCCAAGCCACCGCCGAGCCCCCGACAAGAAGAGGTGACCCCACCCCATGGCCGACTCCGTGCTGTACGACGTGACCGACGGGCTGGCGACGATCACGCTCAACCGGCCCGACGCCATGAACGCGCTGGACGTCGGGACCAAGGTCGCGCTCCGGGAAGCCGTCCGGGCCGCCGCGGCGGACGAGGCGGTACGGGCGGTGCTGCTCACCGGCAGCGGCCGCGCGTTCTGCGTCGGCCAGGACCTGAAGGAGCACACCGTGCTGCTGGCCCGGGACGCGGAGCGGGGAGCGGCCTCCGGGTCCGCCATGAACACGGTCGGTGAGCACTACAACCCGATCGTCCGGGCGCTGGCCGGGATGCCGAAGCCGGTCGTCGCCGCGGTGAACGGGGTCGCCGCGGGCGCGGGGCTCGGTTTCGCCCTCGCCTCGGATATCCGGATCGTCGCCGACACCGCCTCCTTCACCACGGCCTTCGCCGACGTCGGTCTGACCGCGGACTCCGGGGTGTCCTGGACGCTGCCCCGGCTGGTCGGCCACGGCCGCGCCGCCGACCTGCTGCTCTTCCCGCGGAGCCTGACCGCCCGGGAGGCGTACGAGCTGGGGATCGCGAACCGGCTGGTCGCCCCGGACGCCCTGCTCGCCGAGGCGGGCGCGGTGGCCCGGGCGCTGGCCGAGGGGCCCACCCTGGCCTACGCGGCGATCAAGGAGTCTCTGGCCCACGCGGCCGCCCACTCGTTCGAGGAGACCCTCGCCAAGGAGGACGAGCTCCAGACCAGGGCGGGCGGCTCGGCGGACCACCGCGCGGCGGTGGCCGCGTTCACGGCGAAGCGGAAGCCCGAATTCAAGGGGCGGTGAGCGGTGGCGTTCACCGAGCGGTGAGCCAAGGCGGGCACCGGCCGCTGCGGCCGGTTTCCCGTACCCCGGCCGGGCTCCGGCCCGTACACCCGGCCCGGCGCCCGGCGGCCGCTGACCGGCCGGCGGAGGTCAGCCGCGGGCCACGCACTCCGCCAGATGGTCGTCGACCAGTCCGCACGCCTGCATCAGGGCGTAGGCGGTCGTCGGCCCGACGAACCGCAGCCCCTCCTTCTTCAGCGCCTTCGCAAGCGCCGTGGACTCTTCCGTGACGGCGGGCACGTCGGCCAGGGTCACGGGGACCGCCCGGCCGTCCGCCTCGGGGGCGTACGACCAGATCAGCCGGTCCAGCTCGCCGGGCGCCCAGCCCGCCAGCACCTTGGCGTTGCCCAGGGTGGCATCGACCTTGGCCCGGTTCCGGATGATCCCCTCGTCGGCCAGGAGCCGCTCCCGGTCGGCGCCGGTGAAGGCGGCGACCTCGGCGACGGCGAATCCGGCGAAGGCACGGCGGAAGCCCTCCCGGCGGCGCAGGATGGTCAGCCAGGACAGACCGGACTGGAACGCCTCCAGGCAGAGCCGTTCGAACAGGGCGTCGTCGCCGTGGACCGGGCGCCCCCACTCCTCGTCGTGGTACCGCAGATAGTCGTCAGCCGACAGCCCCCAGGGGCAGCGCGGCCGCCCGTCGGGCCCGGGCACGGCTCCCCCGGCGGTCACCGGTCCCGCCCGCCGGTTCCGGCCTCACCGGGCCGCGCGTCGGACGGGACGCCGGACGTTTCGGCGGGCCGTACGGCGGAGTCCGCGCCCCGGTCCTCCCCCGCGCCGTCCGGTACGGCGTCGCGCACCGTCTCCCTGTCCCTGCCCGGCTCCGGCTCCGGCTCCGAGGCGGGCTCCGAGCCCGGGTCGAGGTCCGGATCCGCGTCCGCAAAGGCGGGGCCCGCGTCCGCGAAGGCCGTGCCCCTGTCCGGCCCCGCGAAGTCCGCGTCCGCGAACAGCTCCCGCCCACCGGGCTCCACCGCCCGCGCACCCGCCGGCACCGATTCCAGCTCGGCGATCCTCGCGTCCCGTTCGGCCAGCTCCGCGCCCAGCCGGGCCAGGGCGTCGTCGACATCCGCCATCCGGTAGCCGCGGAGCGCGACCGGCAGCCGCAGCGCCTCCACATCGGCCCGCCCCACCGGCCTGTTCGCCGGCAGCGGGTCCACGAGCCGCTCGGGCGCCGCCTCGGGCAGCGCCGCGCTGTCGCCGCCGGCGAGCACGGCGAGCGTGACCGCGCCGACGACCACGACCATCGCGATCAGCAAGAACAAGAACACGAGCGAGCGTCCCTTCCCGAGGAACCGAGGAACCGAGTAGCCGAGGAGTCGCGGACCGGGGCTTGCCCCGGGTGCGGATGCGTCCGGTGCTGATCGTGCCACGCCGGTCCGGCGGTTAGGGTCGCAGCCGGACCACTAGAGGAGGAAACCGCTGATGCTGCGGCTGGGAACGCGCGAATTCGCGGCGCACGAGCCGGTGATCATGGCGATCGTGAACCGTACCCCCGATTCCTTCTACGACCAGGGGGCCACGTTCCGCGACGAACCCGCGCTGGCCCGGGTCGAGCAGGCGGTGGCCGAGGGCGCGGCGATCATCGATATCGGCGGGGTGAAGGCCGGTCCCGGCGAGGAGGTCACGGCCGAGGAGGAGATCCGCCGTACCGCCGGTTTCGTCGCCGAGGTCCGGCGGCGCTTCCCTTCGGTGGTGATCAGCGTCGACACCTGGCGCCATGATGTCGGCGCCGCGGTCTGCGAGGCGGGCGCGGATGTGCTCAACGATGCCTGGGGCGGGTTCGACCCGAAGCTGGCCGAGGTGGCCGCCCGTTACGGCGCGGGGCTGGTCTGCACCCACGCGGGCCGCGCGGAGCCGCGGACCCGGCCGCACCGGATCGCGTACGACGATGTGATGGCGGACATCCTGGAGGTCACCACGGGCCTCGCGGAGCGGGCCGCGGCGCTGGGGGTCCGGCGCGACGGCATCATGATCGACCCGGGCCACGACTTCGGCAAGAACACCCGGCACTCGCTGGAGGCCACCCGCCGGCTCGGCGAGATGGCGGAGACCGGCTGGCCGGTGCTGGTCTCCCTGTCCAACAAGGACTTCGTCGGCGAGACCCTGGACCGCCCGGTCAAGGAGCGGCTGATCGGCACCCTGGCGACGACGGCGGTGTCGGCGTGGCTGGGCGCCCGGGTGTACCGGGTGCACGAGGTGGCGGAGACCCGGCAGGTGCTGGAGATGGTGGCCGCGATCGCCGGTCACCGGGAGCCGCGGACGGCCCGCCGCGGCCTGGCCTGACCGGTCCGCACCGGAGCGCGGACCGTGCACCGGCGGCGGGGGTACGGGGCTCCCCCGTACCCCCGCCGCCGGACCCGTTCAGCGCGAGGTCTCCTTGGTGACCAGCGCCACCGCCTCGTCGACGTCGTCCGTGACATGGAAGAGCAGCAGATCGCGCTCGGACGCCTTGCCCTGGGCGACGACGGTGTCCCGCAGCCAGTCGACCAGACCGCTCCAGTACGCGCTGCCGAAGAGCACGATCGGGAAGCGGGTGACCTTGCCGGTCTGGACCAGGGTGAGCGCCTCGAACAGCTCGTCGAGGGTCCCCAGGCCGCCGGGGAGCACCACGAACCCGGAGGCGTACTTCACGAACATCGTCTTGCGGACGAAGAAGTAGCGGAAGTTGACCCCGATGTCGACGTGCGGGTTGAGCCCCTGCTCGAACGGCAGCTCGATACCGAGCCCGACGGAGACACCGCCGGCCTCCCGCGCGCCGCGGTTCGCCGCCTCCATCGCCCCGGGCCCGCCGCCCGTGATCACCGCGAAGCCCGCGTCGACCAGGGCCTTGCCGATCCGGATGCCCGCCTCGTACTCCGGGGTGTCCTGCGGGGTGCGCGCGGAGCCGAAGACGCTGATCGCGTTGGGCAGTTCGGCGAGCGCGCCGAAGCCCTCGACGAACTCGGACTGGATCCGCATGACCCGCCAGGGGTCGGTGTGCACCCACTCGGAGTCGCCCTCGGTGTCCAGCAGCCGCTGGTCGGTGGTGCCGGGCTGGACCTGGTCTCTGCGGCGCAGTACCGGACCCTGCCGCTGCTCCTCCCAGCCACGCGCACCATCGGGGTTGCCCATGGACCTGCTCCCTCCGCCGGACATCCGCACCGCGGACGTCGTCGTTGGTCGTTCTTCGGTCAAGCGTAGATCTTGTTTCCGGCCCGCGGACCGATCACGACGTCAGCCACTCGCGGAGCTTCTCCTCGCAGTGGGTGATGCGCTCCACGACCACGTGCTCGTCGCGCTTGTGGGCGAGGAGCGGATTGCCGGGCCCGTAGTTCACCGCCGGTACGCCGAGGGCGCTGAAGCGGGCGACGTCGGTCCAGCCGAACTTGGGCCGGGCGGTGCCACCGACGGCCTTCATGAACGCGACGGCGGCGGGGTGCGTGAGCCCGGGGCGGGCCGCCCCGCTGTGGTCGTCGACGGTGAACTCGGCGACCCCGCAGCCGGCGAACACCTCGTGGACATGGGCCAGCGCCTGTTCGGCGGTGAGGTCGGGGGCGTAGCGGTAGTTGACGACGACGGTGCACTCGTCGGGGATGACATTGCCCGCCACCCCGCCCTCGATGCGGACCGCGTTGAGGCCCTCGTGGTACTCCAGGCCCTCGACGACCGGCCGGCGCGGTTCGTACGCGGCGAGGCGGGCGAGGACCGGCGCGGCGGCGTGGATCGCGTTGGACCCCATCCAGCTGCGGGCGGAGTGCGCGCGTTCGCCGGTGGTCCGGAGATGGACCCGGAGGGTGCCCTGGCAGCCGCCCTCGACCTCGCCGTCCGAGGGTTCCAGCAGTACGGCGAAGTCGCCCGCCAGCCACTCGGGGCGGGCGTCGGCGATCCGGCCCAGGCCGTTGAGGTGGGCGGCGACCTCTTCGTTGTCGTAGAAGACGAAGGTGAGGTCGCGGTTGGGTTCGGGGACGGTGGCGGCGATCCGGAGCTGGACGGCGACGCCGGACTTCATATCGCTGGTGCCGCAGCCCCACAGGATGCCGTCGTCGTCGAGCCGGGAGGGCACATTGTCCGCGATGGGCACGGTGTCGATGTGTCCGGCGAGGACGATCCGCTCGGCCCGGCCGAAGTCGGTGCGGGCGACGACATTGTTGCCGTATCGGTCGACGGTGAGGTGCGGCAGTGCGCGCAGCGCCTCCTCGACGGCGTCCGCGAGGGCTTTCTCGCCACCGCTGACGGAGGGGAAGTCGACAAGGGCGGCGGTGAGGGCGGGGCCGTCGAGGCTGAGGTCGAGCGTGGTGGGGCGCATGATTCCGACCCTACCCGCGGGCGGGTGGGCGCGAGGTTTCCGCGAGGGGCCGCGGACCCGCCCCACGGAGGGTCCCGGGGGAGGTGCCCCCGCCGGGCCCGGGGCCCGCTCCGGGGAAGGCCGCGGGGCGGTATAGGGGGCGGCGAGGGGCGAGAGGGCTGGCAGAGGCGTCACGTACGGCCCGGAGCGTACGGAATTGATGGTTCCGCCCGGCCGCGACGCGGTGTCTCCCCCTGCACAACAGGGGAGAAACCGGATACCCCCTAGTACGGTGTGCCTGTGCCCGCGCCTGTGTCCGAGAACGCCCCCGCCGCCCGCCCGCACCGCCGCCGGCCGGCCCGCCTCACCGCCGGAATCGCGGTGCTGGCCGCGCTGATCGGCTATGTCGCGGCCCAGCAGTCCACCCGGGACGGCACGCCCGGCTGCACGGTCCGGGCCGCTTCGGGCGGGGGTCCGTCGTACGAACTGAGCAACGAGCAGGCCGCGAACGCGGCGACCGTCTCGGCGGTCGGCACCAGCCGGGGGCTGCCGGAGCGCGCCGTGACCATCGCCCTGGCGACCGCGCTCCAGGAGTCGGGGCTGCGGAACATCCGGCACGGCGACCGCGATTCCCTGGGCCTGTTCCAGCAGCGGCCGTCGAAGGGCTGGGGCACCCCGGAGCAGATCATGGACCCGGTGTACTCGGCGGGCCGCTTCTACGACGGCCTGGCCGGAGTGCCCGGTTATGCCCGGCTGCCGCTGACGGTCGCCGCGCAGGAGGTGCAGCGGAGCGGCTTCCCGCAGGCGTACGCGAAGCACGAACCCAACGCGGCGCTGCTGGCCGCCGCGCTGACCGGGCGCGCGGGCGCGGCCCTGAGCTGCACCCCGGGCCCCGGCGGGGGACGGGCGGGCGATCCGGCGCGGGTCCGGGCCGAGTTGGTGAAGGCGTTCGGCCGTGCGGTGCTGCCGAAGGCCGGTACGGAAGCGGCCTCTGCGGGGTTCGACGGGTCCCGGGCGGCGCGGGGCGCCCGGGAGGTGACGGTGCCGGTGACGGCCGGGGCTCCGGCGGGCGGCCCCGGGGACGGCGCGCGCGACCGGACGGCACGGGGCTGGGAGCTGGCGCACTGGGCCGTGGCGCGGGCCGAGCGGCTGCGGATCGCGGAGGTCGCGTACGCCGGGCGGATCTGGCGCTCGGACGGCGGGGGCGGCGGCTGGCGCGGGGCCGGGCCGGGGGCACCGGACGGCGGCCCCGGCGACGCCGGACGGACGGCGGCGGCGGGCACCCTCGATACCGGGCGGACCGGGGCGGGCGCCTCTTCGCCGCCCCCGGCGGCCGCGGGCTCCGCACCGCCCTCGGACACCGTCCGGATCCGGCTCGAACGCTGATCCGGCGCCTCACCCGCGGGAGTGAGCGGCACCCCGCCGCTCCCCCGGCCCGCACCGAGTGCCGGAACACCTGTCCCGACCCCCCGGCACCCCTTGGGGCAGCGGTGAAGTGACGGTTCGGCAGCGGTTCCCGGCGGGCGGCATTCGCCCGTTTTCCACCGGGGCCGATTATGCGATGCATTACGAACTCTTTACCTCGGCGCACCGCAACTTCCCCCGCCCTCCGCGCGGTTGTCACGGCGATACATCCGCTGCCCCCTCGTCTCAAGGAGCAACATGTCCCTCCCCCTGACCCGTCGGATCGCCCGTGCCGCCCTCCTCATCGCGGCCGGCGCAGCCCCCGTGGTCGGTGCGGCCGGTTCCGCGAGCGCCGTCGACCTGGCGCAGGCGGCGCCGCTCGGCGGGCTGACCGCGCTCGACGCCGACGGTGTCAGCGGCACCCTCGACGGCGCCGCCCGGCAGACCTCGGAGCTGGCCGGGAAGACCGGCGGCGACGCCGTCCGCCAGACCGTGCCCGCGGCGGGCCGCGCGGTCGGCGGTACGGGCCGGACGGCCGCCCCGGCCGCCCAGGAGACCGCGGGCGAGGCCGCGGGCAACGCGGGCGGGCTGCTCGGCAAGACCGCCGACGGCGCGACGGCCGCGCTGGGCGAGAGCGGGCTGACGGCGGGCTCCCTGGAGGGCGGGCTGCCGACGGAGAGCCTGCCCACGGAGGGTCTGGCGAAGGGCGGACTGCCCGTCAGCGCGCTGCCGACCGAGAGCCTCCCGCTCACCTGATCCGGATACGGCGGCGGGCCCGGGGAAGCGCGCACCCATCGACAGCGCCTTGCGCACCGCCTCCCGCGCATCCTCCGGACCCACCGTCAGCACCGTCACCGAC